>JAGRKY010000858.1 GCA_020442095.1 Bauldia sp. | reverse complement strand
ATCCAGCAGGGCTTCGTCCAGCGCACGCCGCGCGGCCGGCTGCTCACGGCCAACGCCTTCCGGCACATGGGACTCGAGGCGCCGGCGAACCCGGCTGCGCAATTTGGCCTGTTCGGCGATGGAATGGATGATGGCGCCTAGGTATACGCATTCCGCGAATTGCGTATAACGCCGTTGTCGCGACGGTGATTTGGTGTTATACGCAATCTGCAGATTGCGTATAACATGGAGCCTCCGGTGCCGGCCCCCGCCCTCGTCCTTCAGACGACCTACGCCGAATTGCTTGAACGCTGCGCCTCCGCGGCCTTCTCCGAGGATTTTCCCGAGGAAGGCAATTTCATCAAGAAGACGGTGAGGGGCCGCAGCTACTGGTATTTCCAGCTTCCATCGAGCAAGGGCCGATCGCAGCGGTATGTCGGCCCGGAAACGCCGGAGCTGCTCGAACGCATCGCCCGACACAAGGAAGCGCGGGATGACGAACGCGAGCGTCGCTCGCTGGTCTCGACGCTCGTCCGCTCCTTCGGCATGTCCCGCCCGCCACCGGAACTGGCAAACGTCGTTGCGGCGCTTGCAAGGGCCGGCGTGTTCCGGCTCCGCGGCGTGCTCGTCGGAACGGCTGCCTACCAGACCTATTCGGCAATGCTCGGCGTGAAGCTGGCCGACCAGGCGGCGCGGACAGGCGACATCGATATTGCGCAGTTCAGGAATGTCTCGGTCGCTGTCGAGGACGAGACGCCCCCCATGCTCGACATCCTGAAGGAAGTGGAGCCAACCTTCCGACCCGTTTCAAGCCTCCATCCGGGAAGGGTCGCCAGCTACCAGGCGAAGGGCGGTGTCCGGGTCGACTTCCTCACGCCGAACGAGGGTCCCGATACCGATGTCCCGGAGCCTTTGCCGTCATTCCGGACGGATGCCCAACCGCTTCGATTCCTTGATTACCTCATCCACGATCCGGAGCCTGCCGTCCTCCTGCATGGTGCAGGCGTGTACGTGCTCGTTCCCGCGCCGCAACGCTATGCGATCCACAAGCTCATCGTCTCGCGCCGTCGCGCCGTCGGGGCGGCGAAGCAGGACAAGGACATCCGCCAGGCGGAAGCCCTGCTCAGGGTGCTCGCGTCGACCCGCCCCGGCGAGCTGGCGTCGGCTTGGACGGAGGCTGCCGGGCGCGGCAGGACCTGGCGATCGCTCGTGGCGGAAGGTCTCGGACAGATAGAAGCCGATACACGGGATCTTGTCCTCATGGCGGTCCGCGGTCTGCGCAACCTGCTTCCCGGTGTCGATCTCGCCTTTCGCGCGCCGAAGCCACACTACGTTTCCGATCGCGATGTTGTGGCTTTCGAAGGCGAAACCGGTGGAGGCGTTGTCTTATGCGAAATTACCGGCGAAGCTCTTGAGGACCATTTCGGGGCCGCAGACAGCGGCAAGCAGGCGCGTCTTGACGCCTTCCTCAAGAACCGCTCAACCATCGAAGCGCTGGCGCGCGCGAAATACCTTGACCGGCCGATCGAAGAACCCGGGCACATCTTGATAGGATCACTGGAAATCGAGCAGTCTGGGACGGGCGTCCGGCTCCGGTCCGGCGAGGCGGGGCCGGGAAACAGCAGGGTTGCACCGTGACCGATCCCAACTCGAACTGGCCCGATCTCGCCGGCCGACTGGTCGACGGCGGCCATGTGCTGCCGGTGCGCATCTACTTCGAGGACACCGACTTTTCCGGCGTCGTCTATCACGGCAGCTACATCCGCTTCATGGAGCGCGGCCGTTCGGATTTCGTCCGGCTGATCGGTGTCGGCCATACCGGGCTCAATGCCGGTGACCATGGCGAGCCGCTGGTCTTCGCCGTCCGCCGGATCAACATCGATTTCCTCCGGCCGGCCCGGATCGACGACCTGCTCGAGGTCCGCACCACCGTCAGGGAGATGGGCGGGGCGCGGCTGGAGCTTCGCCAGACCATCCACCGCGACGGCCAGCCGCTGGTCGAGGCGGATGTCACCATCGTCCTGATCAACCACGAGGGGAGGGCCCGCCGCATCCCGGATTCGGTCCGCGCGGTGTTCGAGGGATCGGCCGGGGAATAACCCTTCGTTAACTGTAACAAGTCTAGAAATGCCAAGGGTTTGCGAGGGTGAGACGGCGTCCGGCGGCCCTCGTTTTGACAAATTTCACGGCGAGACACCGGACCCCGAGCAAACGCCCGGCCCGATGGCTTGGAGAGCCCGGACGCGGTTCGAATACGGCACGCGGTGATTTGCCATTCGCCGTTCCGCCTGTGCCGCAGGAATCATTGTCCGAAAGGTGTTTCATTCATGCCAGTTGACGGGGTGACGGAGGCGGTTCTGGTCTCGCCCACGGGCGATTTTTCCCTGATCTCGCTGTTTCTCCAGGCGCATTTCGTCGTCAAGATGGTGATCATCGGGCTGATCCTCGCCTCGGTGTGGAGCTGGGCGATCATCGTCGACAAGAC
>JAGRKY010000857.1 GCA_020442095.1 Bauldia sp. | reverse complement strand
GCCCAAAAAAGCGTCTGGCCATCGCAGCCGGCATTTGCGATGGGAGGCACAAGACAGACATTGTTATCCGGAGAACGCAACATGGCCATTCGTGTGGTCGTCTGGGGTGAGAATATCCACGACCGGGAAAACGACATCGTTCGCGGCCTCTATCCGAACGGCATGCATGGAACGATCGCGGAGGCGCTGAACCAGGACCCCGCCATCGAGGCGACGACCGCGACGATGGAGCAGCCCGAGCACGGGTTGAGCGAGGAACGCCTGGCCAATACCGACGTGCTGACCTGGTGGGGACACCGGGACCACGGCGGCGTCGACGACGCGGTGGTCGATCGTGTCGCCGAAAGGGTGTGGCAGGGGATGGGACTGCTGGTCCTGCATTCGGGCCATTTCTCCAAGATCTTCAAGAAGCTGATGGGCACACCCTGCTCCTTGACCTGGCGCGAGGCCGGGGAGAAGGAGCGGGTCTGGGTGATCAATCGCGGCCATCCGATCGCCCAGGGCCTGCCCCCTTATTTCGTCATTCCCGAAACCGAGATGTATGGCGAGCCCTTCGCGGTGCCCGAGCCGATGGAGACGGTCTTCATCAGCTGGTACGACGGCGGCGAGGTCTTCCGCTCCGGTCTCACCTACCAGCGTGGCGCCGGCCGGATCTTCTATTTCTCGCCGGGCCACGAGGTCTACCCGATCTACAACGACGACAATGTCAGGACCGTGCTGCGCAATGCCGTGAAGTGGGCGTACAACCCGGCGCCCGCCCTGGTCGGCATCAGCGAGGCACCAAACCGTCCCACCGCCGAGGCGCTCGAGCCGATCGTGGAGCGCGGGCCGACGCTTCATGTGCCCGGCGAAACGGGATTTCGCTAGGTCCGGCAATGGTACGGCTACTCGTTATCGGTACCGGCGGCATGGCCCGCCAGCATGCGCTCTCGTTCGGCATGATGGAGGGCGTCGAGATCGTCGCGGCGGTCGAGCCGAACGAGGAACGGCTCGCCGGCTTCTGCGAGGAGCACGGCATCCCCAACCGGTTCACCGACCTGGACGAGGCCATCCGCTGGAACGGCTTCGAGGCGGCGACCAACGTCACGCCCGACGTGGTCCACTACCCGACCACGATGAAGCTGCTCGCGGCCAACAAGCATGTGCTTTGCGAGAAGCCGCTGGCGACCGACTACAAGCGCGCCATGGAGATGACCGAGGAAGCCGAGAGGCGCGGTGTCATCAACATGGTGAACCTCAGCTATCGGGGCTCCCCTGCCCTCGACAAGGCGCGCCAGATCGTGCTCAGCGGCGAGATCGGCGAGATACGCCATTTCGAGGCGTCCTATCTCCAGAGCTGGCTGGTCGGGCACCATTGGGGCGACTGGCGGACCGAGGATCGCTGGCTGTGGCGCCTGTCGACCAAGCACGGCAGCCACGGCGTCGTCGGCGATATCGGCATCCACGTCATCGACTTCGCGACCTATGCGGCGGCGAACGACATCGTCTGGATGGAGAGCCGCGCCAAGACTTTCCATAAGGCGGAGGGAGACCGGATCGGGGACTATCCGCTCGACGCCAACGACTCATTCGCGATGAGCGTCGAGCTTGCGAACGGCGCGCTGGGAGTGATCCACGCCTCGCGCTGGTCAACCGGCTACGCCAACACCCTCCGGCTCGACCTGTTCGGGAGCCATGGCGGCCTGCAATTGACTACGGACGGCCGCAAGTCGTGGCTCGGCAAATGCACCGGCACCGATATCGACACGCAGACGTGGCGGGAAGTGACCTGCGCCCCGGTCCCGTCGATCTACCAGCGGTTCGTCGATGCGGTCGAGAGCGGGGTCAACGGCGACCCTGCCTTCCGTCGCGGCGCCAAAATCCAGCGGGTGCTCGACCTGTGCCTCGAAGCGGGCGACCGAAGCCATGGTGGTGTAAGGCTCGATTAACGATTGGGCATTTCGTTGCAACGGAACCACACCCGGCCGAAATCCGCCGGGAGAGACGGGTCCGCTGGAGCCAAACGGTTGCCGGGGCAGGAGAAATTCGGCACAGAGGAATCACGGATCGTGCGATGCTGCGCGTGAACCATGTTTCATGGGGTAAACTAGATGCGGAAATCGATACTCCTTGCTGCCGGACTCGCTGTCGCCGTCCTTGCCGGGACGGAAGCGAATGCCGCAGTCAAGGCCTACTGGGACCAGGCGACCGGCAAGTGGCTGAAATACGACACCGACTCCAAGCGCCAGGTTTCGAAGAACTATAAGCCGATCAAGCGCCAGGTGATCAGCTACGACGGTCCGTTCAAGAAGAACACGATCGTCGTCAACACCGCCGAACGCCGGCTCTACTACATCCTCGGCGACGGCAAGGCGATCAAGTACGGCGTCGGCGTCGGCAAAGAAGGCTTCCAGTGGTCGGGCGCGGACACGATCTCGCGCAAGGCCGAATGGCCAGGCTGGACCCCTCCGCCCGAGATGATCGCCCGCGAGAAGAAGAAAGGCCGAATCCTTCCTGACTACATGGAAGGCGGCCCGAAGAACCCGCTCGGCGCACGTGCCCTCTATATCGGCGGCACGCTCTACCGGATCCACGGCTCGAACGAGCCCTGGTCGATCGGTCATGCGGTCTCCTCCGGCTGCATCCGGCTGACCAACGACGACGTCACCCACCTCTACAACCAGGCCAAGGTCGGTGACCGGGTCGTCGTGCTGACCGGCCG
>JAGRKY010000111.1 GCA_020442095.1 Bauldia sp. | reverse complement strand
CAGCGCGGCGGTTTCGGCTTCCTCGGCGGCCCGGGCGAGACCCAGATCGAGGCCGACCGGCGGGCGCTCCAGGAGCGCATCGAGCGGATCAAGGTGGAACTTGCCTCGGTGGCGACCCGACGGCGGCTGCAGCGGCGGACGCGCAAGCGCTCCGGCCAATCAGTTGTCGCGCTGGTCGGCTACACCAATGCCGGGAAGTCGACGCTCTTCAACGCGCTGACCCGGTCCGGCGTCTTCGCCGACAACCGGCTCTTCGCGACGCTCGACCCGACGCTCAGGAAGGTCGAACTGCCGAACGGCACGTCGATCATCCTGTCCGACACGGTGGGTTTCGTTTCGAACCTGCCGACGTCGCTCGTCGCCGCCTTCCGTGCGACCCTCGAGGAGGTCGCCGAGGCCGACCTGATCCTCCATGTCCGCGACATCGCCGATCCCGACACCGAGGAACAGGCGAGCGACGTCGCGGCGGTGCTCGCCGAGCTCGGCATCGACGTCAATGCGCCCGACCACGTGATCGAGGTGTGGAACAAGATCGACCTGATCCCGCCCGGACAACGGCCGCCGGCGCGGATCGCCCCGACCAAGACCGGCTCGCCGGCAACGCCGACCGTGGTGTCGATCTCGGCGCTGACCGGGGAGGGGCTGGACGACCTGCTCGCCGCGATTGGCGATCACCTCGCGATCGAACGGCCGGTCTACCGGGTGGAACTGACGCCGGAAGGATCCGCGCGCCTGCACCGGCTTTACCAGTTCGGCGAGGTGCTCGACCGCGAGGACAGGCCCGACGGCACCGTCGTCGCCCATATCCGGGTCGCGGAAGGCGCCAACGACCGGTTCAGGATCGCTTTCCCGGAGGCACGTCCCGAGGAAGCTCGTCACGAAACCGCCGGCGCGGCGGCCTGACGGCGGCTATCCTCGAACGAACTCAGGTGTTTTCCGAGCCCTTGGCCTGCTGCCAGAGCGCTTCCATTTCGTCGAGGCTCGCGTCACCCGGCGTCCGGCCTTCCGCCGCGAGCGCCGTTTCGATATGGGCGAAGCGCCGGCCGAACTTGGCATTGGCGGACGCCGTCGCCTGGTCCGGATCGACGTCCAGGTGCCGTGCGAGATTCGCCACGGCAAAAAGCAGATCGCCGACCTCGTCGGCCAGCCGCCCGGCATCGCGCGGCTCTGCGTCGAGCTCGGCTTCTATCTCGTCGATCTCCTCGCGGAGCTTGGCAAGAACCGCCTTCGGGTCGTTCCAGTCGAAGCCGACGGTCGAGGCTTTGGCCTGAAGCCGTACGGCGCGGGCGAGGGGCGGGAGCCCCCTGCCGACATCCCCAAGCAAGCCAACCGGCCGCTCGTCCGCCCCGCCGCGCTCGAGACGCCGTTGGCGCTTCTCCTCGGCCTTGATCCGCTCCCAGACGCCCTTGGCCTGTCCGGCGGCCCGCGCTTCCTCGTCGCCGAAGACATGCGGATGGCGCCGGATCATCTTGGTGGTGATCGCCTGTACGACGTCCGGAAAGGCAAAGGCGCTGGCTTCCTCGGCCATGCGGGCGTGATAGACGACCTGAAGCAGCAGATCGCCGAGCTCGTCGCGCAGGTCCAGCATGTCGCCACGGGCGATCGCCTCGGCCACCTCATGGGCTTCCTCGACCGTATAGGGCGCGATGGTCGTGAAATCCTGCTCCTTGTCCCAGGGGCAGCCGGTGTCCGGATCGCGGAGCGCCGCCATGATCTCGATCAGCCGGCCGATATCCCGAGAGGGCTCCATTTCCATCGCCTCCAACCCGCTACGCCGCGGCCATGAACTAAAGTCGCATAAGATATATTATGGA
>JAGRKY010000856.1 GCA_020442095.1 Bauldia sp. | reverse complement strand
TTGTCGGCGAAGATGGCCAAGGCGGACGGGGTTGTCACCTCGGACGAGGTCGCGAGTTTCCGCCGCCTGTTCTCGATGCCGCCGTCGGAGGAGCAGCACGTGGCGCGTCTCTTCGATCTCGCCAAGCAGGACGTGGCCGGCTTCGAAACCTATGCGGCACGGATCGCACGGCTCTACGAGGGCGACACGGAGGCGCTTGCGGACGTGGTCGACGGGCTTTTCACCATCGCCGGCGCGGATGGCGTGATCCACGACGCGGAGCTGGTCTTCCTCGAGCGGGTCGCGACGATCTTCGGCATCGACCAGCCGTGTTTCGACCGGATCGCGGCAAGGCATATCGTGCCGGAAGGCGGCGACCCCTACCGGATCCTCGGCGTCGAACGGTCGATGGACCTTGCCGTCATCAGGACCCGCTATCGCCAGCTCGCGGCCGAGAACCATCCCGACGCGCTGATCGGCCGTGGCCTGCCGCCGGAGGCCGCGACGCTCGCCCATGATCGCATGGCGGCGATCAACCGGGCCTGGGAGCAGATCCTGCTGGAGCGCGGCTGATCAGGCGAAGCCGTGCGACAGGCCGAAGCCGATGAGGAAGCCGAGGGCGGTGATGAGCCCGGCCGCGTTGCGATCCTCGGCGAAGGCCTCCGGGATCATCGTGTCGACGATGAAGACCAGGAAGGCGCCGCCGGCGATGCCGCGGATGATCGAGACGCCCTCCGGCCGAACGTCGCCGAGGAGCAGGTAGCCGGCGAGCGAGGCGAGACCGGTCACCACCGCGACCCCGGTCCAGACGCCGAGGACATAGCGAGGAGAATGGCCGACGCCCTTCATCCGCGTGGTCGAGTTGATGCTTTCGGGGACATTGGACAGGAAGACGGCGATGACCGTGGCGATGCCGAGACCTTCGCCGACATAGAAGTTCAGGCCGATGATCAGCGCCTCCGGAATGCCGTCGAGAAGGGTGCCGAGGGCGACCATGCCACCGGCCTCGACGCCGGGGCCGACGGCCGGGTCGGCGCGCTTGCGGTGACTGGCGCCGGCGCGGTCCAGCGCGTAGAGCCCGAGACCGAAGAGGACGGCGCCGGCAGTGTAGCCGGCGGCGACCGGCAGGAAGCCGCCATGGGCGAAGGCCTCGTCGAGCAGTTCGAAGGCGGCGACAGACAAGAGCACGCCGCTCGCGAAGGCCATCGCACCGGCGACGAGACGCGCGGGCGGGCGGCCGATCCATGCGATCAGCGCGCCGATGAAGACGGCGCTGCCGGCGATCGCTCCCCATGCCAGGGCCGCAAGCGCCATCATCTGTCGCTCAGCCCGGTACCGGGGAAAGGGATGTCGGGACCGGGATGCGGAGACCGGCTGGTGGTTTCATGTCGCGCCTTCGGCTATCTCGGTCAGCGAATCGGGAATTGAGATGATGGTAGCGGTCCCCGCAATCGAACAGCACCCGTCGCCGAACCATGGTCCGCGCCCGCCGGGGACGGATGTCGACATCCTGCTCCTGCATTACACCGGCATGGCCTCGGGGGCAGGCGCGCTCTCCTGGCTCTGCGACCCGCGCTCCCAGGTCTCGTGCCACTATTTCATCTTCGAGGACGGGCGGATCGTACAACTCGTCGACGAGGCGCGGCGGGCGTGGCATGCCGGCCGCGGAAGCTGGGCGGGGGAGACCGACATCAATTCCCGCTCGATCGGCATCGAGCTCGCCCATCCCGGCCACGAGTATGGCTACCGCGCTTTCGCCGGTGCGCAGATCGCGGCGCTGATCGATCTCAGCCACGGGATCCTCGCCCGCAATCCGATCCCGCCGCAGCGGGTGCTTGCCCATTCGGACATCGCGCCCGAGCGCAAGGAGGACCCGGGAGAGCTGTTTCCCTGGGACGCGCTTCATGCCGCCGGCATCGGCCATTGGGTTCCGGCGGAGCCGATCGTCGTCGGCCCGGTGCTGGAGCAGGGCGACCGGGGGGAGGGGGTCCGCGACCTCCAGTATCGATTCAGGCAATACGGCTACGCCATTGAAGAAGAGTCGGAATTCGGGCTCGGGACGAAGGCCGTCGTCGTCGCCTTCCAGCGCCATTTCCGTCCGCAGCGGTTCGACGGGATCGCCGACGTCTCGACACTCGCGACGCTCGATCGTCTGATCGCAACGCTTCCCGGTGGACCTGCGGCCAGCGCTTGACCGGCCGGGGGAACAGCGCCTATCTCAGCCTCGTCAGCTGGCCGGACGGCCGCTCCGGCAATGTGGAAACGCAG
>JAGRKY010000110.1 GCA_020442095.1 Bauldia sp. | reverse complement strand
CGCCAGATCATCGGCGTGTCCTCCTCGACGAGGAAGCCGATCGACATGACCTTGGCGCCATAGGCATCGAGCGGCCTCAACGTGCGGCCGCTGACCACCTCGGGCTTGGCGTCCCTGAGATTGAGGAGGCGCGGCAGCGAAGGCCCGTAGATATCCGCGTCGAGAATGCCGACCCGCAGGCCATTCTCCTTGAGACCGAGGGCGAGGTTGACCGCGGTCGTCGACTTGCCGACGCCGCCCTTGCCGCTGGCGACCGCGATGATCGATCCGACACCGGGAATGCCGGCCTTGCCCCGCCCTTGCGCCTGGCCTGGCTGCTGGCGGGGCGGCGCATGCTGCGCGGCGGAGGATGCGGCGGGCCGCTGCGCACCCGATGGCGCGCCGGCGGCTCCCTTCTTCTCCGCGGTCAGCACGACCATCGCACCTTCGACCCCGGGCAGGTCGCGCACGGCCCTTTCGGCGGCGACGCGCAGCGGCTCGAGCGCCGAGGCCCGCTCGGCCGGAACCGTCACCGAGAACATCACCTTGTTCCCGGCAATGACGATATCCGAGACGAGGCCAAGCGAGACAATGTCGCCGGTCCCGTCGGGTCCCGCGACGGCGCGGAGTCGTTCGAGAACCTGATCCTTGGTGATGTCGGGCATGTCGTGTTGCTTTTTCCTGTCGAGTGGCCCGCGACCATAACGACCCCGGGCGCGCGGTCAATTCGGTCCGGGAGCATTCGAATTTGACTGCGCAAAACGGCGCCTATGTTTGTCGGTAACGACCCCGATCCGGGAAGCCGCATGGCCGAAGATATTCCGTCACCTAGCAGCCGGTTCCGATCCGACAAGAGCGTCGCGATCCAGACCATCGCGCTCGCGGTCTTCCTGGTGCTCTGCTACGGCGCCGGATTTCTCGGCCAGCTCGCGACGACACCCAATATCCCGACCTGGTATGCGGCGCTCGAAAAGCCGTCCTTCAATCCGCCCGACGCCGTCTTCCCGATCGTGTGGGGAATCCTCTACGCGGTGATGGCGATCGCCGCGTGGCTGATCTGGCGAAGCCCGCCGTCACGCGCGCGGACGATCGCGCTCACGCTCTTCGCCGTCCAACTTTTTTTCAACGTCGCGTGGTCGTGGATTTTTTTCGGCGTGCAGAATCCACCTCTCGGATTCGTCGTGATCGTCGTGCTCGTCGTCGCCATCGCGGCCACCGTCATCGCCTTCGGCAAGGTCGTCCGCGAGGCCGCGCTGATGCTCCTGCCCTATCTCGCATGGGTCGTATTCGCGACCGTCCTGAATGCCGCGATCGTCGCGCTCAACTGAGGCGGCAGGCGCGTCGCGCCCGCGCGTTCGCGCACCAAGTAACGGGGCGTCACCGAGCGAGAACAACGCGGGGAGCACTCGTCCGGCCGATATCACCCCGCTATCGGCAGGCGCAATTTCTTTCACGGACCTCCAAGAAATCACCATATTTTTCCGATAGTTATCGACCGCACTCAAGACCTGAGCATCCAACTGCCGACGATATCTGGAGGTTCCTGCAACGCCGGCTAAGACAAGAACTACTCCTGTCTCCGTCGCCAGCCGGTGGGCGTTGCACTGGCCCGGTTCGACCCTTCGATTGTTGAACCCGGTCTTATCCCGTCATCGTTCCGACGATCGCAACCGGCAACTCTTGAACGACTGAAGCCTTCGGTCCCGTCCGTCGTATTCGCGGTCGAACAGAACGACGTTTCACACGATTGACCTCGCCAGAATTGTCGCTGCAAAGACGCGCAGATTTCGACGGCGGCACAACACAGCGTTTGTTTGTAATTAGCGCGAAATTAACCGGCAATCTGAATTACAATGTTTAGCGCGGGTCGATTCGCGATCCGGCATCAGAGGAGAACTACCTTGGCGAAGACAGCGACACGGAAACCGGCAGCGAAGAAAGCGCCGGCCAAGAAGCCCGCCGCCTCGCGCACCGCCGCGAAGAAGCCGGCTGCCAGGACCGCCGCGGCACGGAAGACGGCAGCGGCGAAGCCGGCTGTTCGCAAGGCACCGGCTGCCAAGAAGCCGGCCGCCGCGAAGAAGCCTGCTGCTGCGAAGAAGACCACGGCCGCCGCGAAACCGGCTGCCGCGAAGAAGGCCGCTCCTGCGAAGAAGCCGGCTGCTGCCAAGAAGCCCGCCGCGGCGAAGAAGCCTGCTGCTGCGAAGAAGACCACGGTCGCCAAGAAGCCGGCTGCCGCGAAGAAGCCTGCTGCTGCCAAGAAGCCGGCCGCCAAGAAGGCCCCGGCAAAGAAGGCCGCTGCCCCGAAGTAACAACGGAGTGGATTCGTCCGCTTCCGATCGTCGCTGCGCTCCGCTCCCTCAGGGGCGGGCGCACGGCGGACGGGGCAAAGTCTCTCCCTCATTCTTCGTCGTCTTGTCCTCGCCGCTCAGGCAACGCGCTTGTCCGGCCGATGGTCTATGGGCCAGGAGAAGGCGTTCCAATCTGCCGCTGTTGTCCGGCGCGCCAGTCGCACGAGCAGGACACGGGGCGGATGCCCCTCCTCGGAATTAAGCAACCGGAAAGCACGGGCACGGTTGCCCCATGCAAGGGCAGCCGCGAAGTCGATCGGGTGCTATGATTGCCGGTAATCACCTGCCCTTCGCAAGAATGGAGGTTCCCCGTGCAGTCGCTTCGATCGATCATCATCCTTGCCGCTGTGGCGTTGCCGACCGGTGCCCAGGCGGCCGACCTCATCACCGACGTCTCCTTTGCCTGCAATCTCGGCAAGACCATCGACGCCGCCTTCTACCCGGACAAGGTAGATCTCAAGCTCAGCGATGGCCGGACGTTGACCCTGCCGCAGGCGATGTCGGGCTCCGGCGCGCGCTACGCCAACAGCGACGAGAGCATCGTCTTCTGGAACAAGGGCAACACGGCCTTCATGACCGAAGGGGCAGACGAGACCCCGACCTATAACGGCTGCATCCAGGTCAGCGACATGGCGCCTGCCTCATGGGCGACCTTCACGAGTTCCGAGTTCGGCTTCTCGCTCCGCTATCCGCCGGGCTACACGGTCAATGGCGGCTATGTCTATGAAGGGCTCGGTCCCGGTCATGACATCACCGGTGTCTCCTTCACCATCCCCGCCAGCATGACCCAGGGCACCAACCTCGCCGACGACACGCGACTGAGCATCGAAACGCTCCCCGACGCGCCGGCGTGCACCGCCGACCTCTTCCTGCCCGACGGCGCGAGCGCGCCGACGACGGTGACGGAGAACGGCACCGACTATTCCGTGGCCTCCCTCTCGGATGCCGGTGCCGGGAACATCTACGAGGAGACGGTCCATGCACTCGTCGGCACGTCGCCGTGTCTCGCCGTGCGCTACTTCGTGCACTCGGCCAATATCGACAACTTCGATCCCGGCAGCGTGACGGCATTCGATGCCGCGGCACTGACGGCGGAATTCGATGCGATCCGCAAGACGCTCATCGTCGGGCAGTAGGGCTCGTTGATCGAGGGCGGCCCGCCACCACCGCGGCGTCCCGTCGGAGTTCTGCTCGCCGGCGGCCGCGGCGCGCGCATGGGCGGCATCGACAAGTGCCTGCTGCAATTCGGTGCGACGTCACTGCTCGCCAATGCGATCGAACGGCTGCGGCCGCAGGTCTCTGCCCTCGTCGTCAACGCCAACGGCGACCCCGCCCGCTTCGCCGGTTTCGATCTGCCGGTGATCGCGGATCCGGTGCCGGGTTTTGCCGGACCGTTGGCCGGCATCCTCGCCGGCATGCGATGGGCGGAGGCAAATGCGCCGGAGGCGAGGACGATTGCCACCGTCGCCACCGACACGCCGTTCTTCCCCATCGACCTCGTCGCGAGGCTCACCACGGCCGCCGGTTCGCCGGAACGGATCGCCATCGCCCGGACCGGAGGGCGCCCGCACTTCGTTTTCGGAGTCTTTCCGGTGGATTACGCCGGTGCGCTCGACCGTCACCTCAGGACAGGAGGCTCACTCAGGGTCGCCGACTGGCTCGACGATATCGGCTTCACACCCGTCGATTTCGACGATCCGGGCGCTTCGGCCGTCGATCCTTTCTTCAACGTCAACGCCCCCGAGGACCTGACAACGGCACAAGCCTTGCTAAGACAATTTGGCCAAGGCTGAGCCAGTCGTCTCGGGGGATTTGCAGCAACGTCGCTGCTGATTGTACGCTGGCCCGGCAACAACAAGACGTTTAGGGGATCGTCATGTCGAAAATACACAGCATCTGTGCCGGATTGTTCGCTGTCGCACTGGTTTCCGCGCCCGCCATGGCCGCGGATACGCTGCGGATCGGGACCGAAGGCGCCTATCCGCCGTTCAACTACATCGACGCGAACAACGAGCTGCAGGGCTTCGACGTCGACATCGCCAAGGCGCTTTGCGCCAAGATGGAAGTCGAGTGCTCGATCGTCGCGCAGGACTGGGACGGCATCATTCCTGCCCTTCTCGCCGGCAAGTATGACGCGATCATCGCCTCGATGTCGATCACCGACGAGCGCAAGGAAGTGATCGACTTCACTGATCGCTATTACACCAATTCGCTGGTTTTCGTGATGCCGAAGGGATCCGGGATCACCGACGTCTCGCCGGAGGGACTCGCCGGAAAGGTGCTCGGCGCCCAGAGCTCGACCGTCTCGGCCAACTTCCTGGAAGAGAAATACGGCGATGCCGACATCAAGCTCTATCCGACCCAGGACGACGCCTATCTCGATCTCGCCTCCGGTCGCCTCGACGGCGTTCTGGCCGATGTCGGCCCGTCGAATCTCTGGCTTAATAGCGAAGACGGCGACTGCTGCGAGTTCGTCGGTGAAGCCGTGGTCAAGGACGACGTGATCGGCATCGGCGTCCGCAAGGAAGACACCGAGCTGAAGGCGAAGCTCAACGATGCCATCGCCGCCATCCTCGCAGACGGGACCTACGAGGAGATCAGCAAGAAATACTTCCCGTTCTCGATCTACTGATCGGGACGGTGCTCGACAGAGACAGCCGGGGCGGCTTTCGCGCCACCCCGGCGCCTGCCTGACGGCACGGATCGCAACCGGTGGGGGACCTTCTCGGGCTGCTCAGCTTCGGCCCTGGCGGATGGGGGGACGAGATCGCAGCCGGCACCTGGCTGACGATCCGGCTCGCCGCCGCGACGCTTCCATTTGGCCTGGCGGTCGGGTTCGTGGTCGGCCTGATGCGCAATTCGCGATCGCGCTGGCTGTCAGTGCCCGGCAACCTCTTCGCGACCATCTTCCGGGCGCTGCCCGAACTGCTGACGCTGTTCATCGTCTATTATGGCGGCCAGTTCCTGATCCAGTGGATCGTCTCGTTCTTCTCCGACACCTATGTCGAGGTGAACGGCTTTGTCGCGGGCCTCGTCGCCCTCGGGCTCGTCTTCGCGGCTTTCGCGAGCGAAGTCTTCCTCGGCGCCTTCCGGTCGATCGGCGTCGGGCAGTATGAGGCAGCCGCCGCGGTGGGGCTCACGCCGTTCCAGGCGATGCGGCTGGTGATCGTCCCGCAGCTGCTCCGCTATGCCCTGCCCGGACTTGCAAACCTTTGGCTGGTGCTCCTCAAGGAGACCTCGCTGGTTTCGATCATCGCGCTGAACGACCTCCTGCGCCAGACCTCGGTCGCGGTCGGCGCGACCAAGGAGCCGTTCTTCTTCTACCTCGTCGCCTGCCTGATCTATCTGGCGATGTCGATCGTCTCGACCTTTGGCCTCATCGCGGTCGAACGCTGGTCGGAGCGGGGGATGAGGCGATGATGAGCCAGCTCGAGCTGCTCAGCCGCTATGGCCCCCGCATGCTCGAGGGGCTGCTGGTGACGCTTGAGCTCGTCGCCTTCTCCGTGGCGCTCGGCGCGCTGATCGCGCTGCCGATGGCGCTCGCGCGTCTTTCGGGCAATCCTGTCCTGCGGACCCTGTCGCTCGGCTACACCTTCTTCTTCCGCGGCACGCCGCTCCTCGCACAGGTGTTCCTCGTCTATTACGGCAGCGGCGAATTCCGGAGCTTCTTCGAATCGATCGGCCTCTGGTGGTTCTTCCGCGACGCCTTCTATTGCTGCCTCCTCACCTTCACGCTCAATACCGGTGCCTATCAGACCGAGATCCTGCGTGGCGCGATCCGCCAGGTGCCGCGCGGGCAGACCGAGGCGGGCTATTCGCTTGGCCTGTCGCGGACGCTGATCATGCTGAGGATCGTCCTGCCGCAGGCGATCCTGCTCGGCCTCCGCCCGCTCGGCAACGAAGTCATCCTGATGGTCAAGGGCTCGGCGGTCGCCGCGATCGTCACCGTCTTCGACCTGATGGGCGTGACGCGGCTGGCCTTTGCCCGCTCCTTCGACATCACGGTCTATTTCTACGCTGCGGTCCTCTATTTCGTCGTGGTCGAGGTGCTTCGCCGCGTCTGGAACCGGGTCGAACGGCGGCTCAGCCGGCATATCAGGCGTTCCACGGCCTGACTCGGCGGCGATGGTGGGTTAGAAACGGTCCACCATCCCCGCGCCGACCCGGCGCCTCCCTTTCGAAAACACCAGGAGCAGGAACAAATGGCCAAAGTCGCCTTCATCGGTCTCGGCGTCATGGGCTATCCGATGGCCGGCCACCTCAAGGCCCGCGGCAATCATGACGTGACGGTGTTCAACCGCACGCCCGGCAAGGCGGAGAAGTGGGTCGCCACGCATGGCGGCACCTCCGCGCCGACTCCGCGGGAAGCCGCCGAGGGCGCCGACTTCGTCTTCTGCTGCGTTGGCAACGACGAGGACCTTCGCTCGGTCACCATTGGCCCGGATGGTGTCCTCTCCGGAATGAAGGCGGGCGCCATCCTCATCGACAACACCACCGCCTCGGCCATCGTCGCGCGCGAGCTCGAAGCCGCCGCGAAGGACAAGGGCTGCGGCTTCATCGACGCTCCGGTTTCCGGCGGCCAGGCCGGCGCGGAAAACGGC
>JAGRKY010000109.1 GCA_020442095.1 Bauldia sp. | reverse complement strand
TGCCACAGGTCGCTACAGGTCGCGCCAGGTCGCGCGGCGGCGAAGCCGGCATCGATCGCATCGGACAGGGATGCATCCAACGCCTGTACGTCGGGGGAGGGCGCATGGCCGATCGCGAAGTTGCGGTCGACGTCGCAGAAATAGCCGTCGACCGTGCTGCCGGTGTCGATGATGAAGAGGTCGCCATCGCGAAGCTTCCGCTCCGTCGGGCCGATGTTGATCGTCTCGTATCCGCCCTGGCCGGATGCCGCGACGAGATAGGGCGAGCGATCGACGCCGCGCTCCAGCAGGTCGATGGCCATCCTGAGACAGACATCCCGTTCGCTGTCGCCGGGGCCGAATTTCGACGGCAGCGCCGCGAAGCTGTCCGACCCGATATGGGCCGCGTGGCGGATGCGCGCGATCTCGCCGGGAGACTTGATCATCCGTAAGCGACGCGTGATGGGTGTCCCGTCGGCCAGCTCGATCGGTGCGACCAGCTCCTTGAGCCGCAGGAAGTCGACCACCGGCATACGGAGGTGCATCTCGAAACCGAGCTCGAAGCCGACGCGAGCGAATTCCGTCGCGTGTTCCCGGATTGCCTCGACGAGAAGCGAGACGCCATCGTCCTCCGGGACCGGCGCCGGCCAGTCGCGGATATCCTCGATCCACGAGGTCTCGCGCATGACGACGATGCTTCCGGTCGGGATGATGGCACGGGGCTCGCCACACGCCGGGACGACAAGGAACAGCGGGCGTGTCGGGCTCACCCAGGTCTGGGAATCGAAGCCGGAGAAATAGCGGAAGTTGAGTTCCGTCGTGATGATCAGCGCATCGAGCCGCTGCCGTCCCATCTCCTCGCGCGCGCGGTCGATCCGCGCACGATATTCGTCGATCAGAAACGGATCGAAGGGATATGCCGCCCATTTCGGCCGGCCGGTATCGGAGACGCTCATGCGGCGACGGGACGCTCGAAGCTTTCGAAATGCCTGAAGCGATCCTCCCCCTTCAGAAGGCGCGCGGGACGTGGGCGCTCGGCCCGATCGATCACGTCGGGCACCAGGTAGTTGACGCTGATGCCGAGCCGCGCCTGGTCGGAATAGTTGGGCGGCGATCCGTGCACCACGAACATGTGGTGGATCGACATCTGGCCGGGCTGCAGCTCGACGTCGACCACCTTGTCGGAGGTGACGTCCGCCCCTTCGAGCTTCTGGCCGTAGCTTAGCAGGTTCTCCTTGGCGAATGTCTTGACGTGCGGGATCTGACCATTGGCGTGCGTGCCGGGAACCACCTGCATCGCTCCGTTCGCCTTGATGCTCGGCGACAGCGCGATCCAGGCGGTCACCACATGATCGATTGGCTCCATCGGCATATAGGCGCCGTCCTGGTGCCAGGCGACGAAGGAGGTGCTGCGCGGTGCCTTCGGGAAGAGCTTGGCGTCCCACATCATCACGTCCGGCCCTAGGATGCTCTCCATCGCGTCGGCGACGCGCGGATGAGTGACGATGTCGTAGACCCAGTCGAGGCGAAGGTGCGGAAAGATCAGCGCCTTCTCACGCTCGGCTGGAGGCAGCGTCGGGTCCTGCAGGCGGTTGGCGGCGATATAGTCCTCGAAAGCCGAGCTGAATCGCGCGATTTCGTCGTCGTCGAAGACCGTGATCGGGAAGACGCAGCCGTCCCGCTTGAACGCCTCGATCTGAGACGGGGTCAGTGATCCTGCCATGAACCTCTCCCTTGCTTGATCCGGCCGACAGAATGTATACATTTCGAAGTTAGGTCAATCTGAAATACCCTGCCTGGACATGATTTTTCCGGAGCGACGACACGCGAATGGGACCATCGACTCCGCTGACGGCTGATCAGCTCGACGTTGCCGCTCTCGCCGGCAACGGTACCCGTTCATTCGACGTGCGGGTCTGCGACCTGCCGGACGGCGGTGCGCTCGCGGTACCGGTCGCGGTCGTCAGCGGCTGTGCGCCAGGCCCGCGGCTGATGGTGGTCGGTGGCGTCCATGGCGACGAGGCGGACGGCATCGCGGCGGCCTTCGCTCTCGTTGCTGCACTGTCGCCGGCGGATTTCACGGGCTGCGTCACGATCGTCCCCATCGCCAACCCGATGGCCTTCGCGGCCGGCCAGCGGCGAAGCCCGGTCGACGGGCGTGATCTCAATCGCACCTGTCCCGGCGACCCGGACGGCACGCCTTCGGAACGTCTCGCCGCCGTCCTTTCGGCCCTGGTCCGCCGCAACGCCGACTTCCTTTTCACCCTCCACGGCTGGTACGGGACGGGCGTCGCCCATCCCCATGTCGAATTCGATCTCGCCGAGGGGCCGACCCGGGCCGCTTCGCGCGCCGCCTGTCATGCCGCCGGCTTCGAGCTCGTCGTTGCCGCCGACTGGCCGCCGGGCGTGCTGCCGAAGGTGGCGGTGAATGCCGGCATCCCGGCGATGGAATCCGAGATCGGCGGCCTCGGTGACTGCCGGCCGGAGAACGTCGCCTGGCTGCTCGAGCGTATCCGCGCGCTGATGACCCATCTCGGCATGACCGATCGTCCGGCGGCCAGTGCCGCGACCGGGCCCTGCCATCGCCATTGCTACGTCAATGCTCCGGTCGCCGGGGTGTTGCATCGTCTGGCGACGCTAGGCGCGCGCGTCACGGCCGGCGAGACGGTCGCCGTGATCCGCGATCTCGCTGGCAATGTCGTGGCGACCATCGCGGCGCCTGCTACCGGCATCGTCGTCACCGAACGGCGCTACCTGTCGGTGGCCAGGGGGGAAGATGTGGTGACCATCCTCGTACCCGGGGAGGACGCGAAATGACGGCGGTCCGCCTCGTCGTGCCTTCGCAGGACGAATGCGGCGAGGCATCCTTGTGGGATCCGAAGGCCGAGCGGCTCTACTGGCTCGACCTCTACCGGCCGACGCTGCACATCCTCGATCCCGCAACCCGGGAGCATGCCGCCTATCCCGTCGACGGGCCGGACCTGCTTGCCTGCCTGCTCCATGAGCCTGGTGCGCCGCTGCCGCTCCTTGTCAGCCGCAATGCGATCGGCCGCATGACGATCGCCGGGGACCGGGTCTCGTTCCGGGCGAGCCGCGATCTCGATATCGACACGCCGCGCGAGGCGGTCAACGACGGCAAGACGCACCCGTCCGGCACCGTCTGGCTCGGGACGGCCGACACGGAGGAGACAGCGCCGCTCGGGCGGCTCGAAGCCTTCCGCGGCGGCAAGCCGCCCGTTCTTGTCGATCGCGGCTTCGTGGTGAGCAACGGCCCGGCCTTTTCGCCCGACGGGCGGTGGGCCTATTTCTCCGACAGCGCGACCCGTCGCGTGTTGCGCTATCCCGTTGCCGCAGACGGTCTCCCTGACGGTGCCGCCGAGACGCTGGCGGTCTTTTCCGAGGAGGAAGGGAACCCGGATGGCATGACGGTCGATACGGAGGGCCTCCTCTGGGTCGCCATGTGGGACGGTGCGTGCGTGCGCCGGCTGGACCCGGCCGGCCGGACCATTGCCGTCATCGAACTGCCGGTGCCGCGCGCGACCTCCTGCGCCTTCGGCGGCGCGGATTTCGCGACCCTCTTCATCACGACGGCTGCGACCGGCCTCGATGCCGCGGCGCGGGAGGCCGGAGCCGGGGGCCTCTTCGTCGCGGAGCCTGGTGTGCGCGGGTTGCCGGAGCCCGTCGCCCGTCCCTAGAAATGCGCCGAGATGCCGCCGTCGACCAGCAGCGTCTGGCCGGTGACGTAGCTCGAATCGTCCGAGCTGAAGAAGAACACCGCGGCGGCGAGTTCCGAGAAGTCGCCGGTCCGCCCGAGCGGCAGCCGGCCGTATTTGATGTAGATGTCCTGGAACCATTCCGACTCGTATTCCTTCGAGCCGTCGACGAGGCGCGCCATCCGGGTGTCGAAGCAGCCGGGCGCGACGGCATTCACCCGGATGCCTCGTGCCGCGAGCTCGACCGCCAGGCACTTGGTCAGCGTCATGATCGCGCCTTTCGAGGTGCAATAGGGGATGGCGTCCGCCGTCACCCGGATGCCGAGGATCGAGGCGAGGTTGACGACGCGCGCGGCTGGGCTTTTCTCGAGCAGCGGCGTTGCGGCACGGGTGCAGATGAGCACGCTGTCGAGATTGACCTGCATGACCCGGTCGAGGTCGCCGGGCGTGATCTCGTCGAACGGGGAGAAATCCGCGATCCCGGCATTGTTGACGACGATGTCGAGCCGTCCCCAGCGCGCCGCGATCTCGGTGACGAAGGCGTCGACTGCGCCCACGTCCGAAACGTCGACGGTGCCGGCGAGAACCCGGTCGGCGCCATGTGCCTCGGCGAAGCGCGCGGTCGTCTCTTCGAGCGGGCCCGCGTCGAGGTCGCAGATGGCGACGCGCGCCCCTTCCTGGAGGAGCCGCGCGGCGATCGCTTCCCCGAGGCCGCGTGCCGCTCCGGTGACCAGGGCAACTCTGTCCTTCAGGCGCATGGGCTTCTCCGATCCTGTCGTGCCGCGCGTCAGGCGTGGCCGAGCCTGGTGAGATCGAGACGACGGATCGCGAAGAGCGCGATGGTGATCGATACCGCCAGGATGATGGTCACCAGGGCATTGATACTGGGCGAAAACCCGACGCGGATCATCGCCCAGAGGCGGATGGGCAGCGTCGGCGTGTCGCCGACGACGAAAAGCGTAATCAACGTCTCGTCGAAGGAAAGCACGAAAGCGAGCAACGCCGCGGTCGTCAGCGCGCCTTTCATGTTGGGCAGCAGCACCAGCCGCACCGTCTGCCACTGGCTTGCTCCGAGGTCGAGCGATGCCTCGAGGAGGCTGCTGCTGAGCGCCTGGAGCTGCATCAGCGCGAGCCGATAGGCGATTGCGGTGACAAACAGGATGTGACCGATGGTGACGGCGACCAGGCCGGTCGGCACCGGCGTCACGGTCGTCGCGATGAGCAGGGCCAGCCCGGTGATGACCTGCGGCAGCACGAAGGGCAGGAAGATCACGAGTTGCAGCGCTTGCCGGAGCGACGACTTCGACCAGTGATAGTAGAGCGCGAAGATCGTGCCGAGAACGAGCGAGGCGAGCACCGCGACCGTCGAGACGAACAGCGATCGCATCAGGGCCCTGATGATCGGCCCGGATTCCGCGAGCTCGGCAAAAGCGTCGAACGAGGCGGCGCTCCAGTCGAAGGCCGCCGCCTTGGTCGGCACGACCGAGCCGATGATGACCACGGCGAGCGGTGCATAGAGGATCACGACCACCGCCGCGGTGATCAGCGCGAGGATGGCGATGCCGACGGCGCGCATCATCGCTGAACCGCCAGCCGCGAGGCGAGATAGCCGACCCCGGCGATCAGCAACAGGCAGAAGATCAGCAGGATCGTCGCGAGCGCCGCGCCCATCGGCCAGTCATAGGCGATGCCGAACTGGCTGAAGATGATCTTGCCGAAGGAGAAGGCGTTCGGACCGCCTACCATCTGCGCGGTGACGAAATCGCCGAGCGCCAGCACATAGGTGAAGACTGCGCCGCTCAGCACGCCGGGAATGGTCAGCGGCAGCACCACCCGGAAGAAGGTCGAGGCGGTGCTCGCGCCGAGATCGGCCGACGCATCCTTGAGAGTGGCCGGGATCTGGCTGAGCGCCGTGAAGATCGGCAGCACCGTGAAGGGCAGCAGCACGATCGACAGCGTGAAGAGCAGGGCGCCCTGGTTGAACAGCAGCGCCTTGCTTGGCGCGTCGAGGATGCCGAGGCCGACCAGCGCCTGATTGAGGAAGCCGCGGAAGCCGAGGATGCTGCGGATCGCGTAGATCTTGATGATGTAGCTGAGCAGCAGCGGCAGGACGATGACGACCAGCGCCGGAAACTGGAAGCGCCGCGGCAGAATGGTGATGAAGACGGCGACCGGATAGGCGAGGGCGACGCAGACGATGGTGACGCCGAGCGCTGTCAGCATCGTCTTGGTGAGGACCGTCCAGTAAAGCGGGTTGCGGAAGAACTCGATGTAGTTCTCGAGCGTCAGGTCGCGGACGATCCGGCTTTCCTCGACGCGCCAGAAGCCGCTGACGAGGAATGCCCCGAGCGGCAGCACGATGAACAGGATCGGCGGCAGGTAGATCAGCGCAAGCCACGCGATCCGGCCGAAGTGGCCGCGACCGGCCCGGGGTTGTGCATATGCGGTTTGCGCGGCGGTGGTCATTGAAGCGAGACCGCGACGGCATCCTCGGCGCCCCAGTAGAGGGTGAGGTTGTCGCCCGGCGCCGGCGGCGCCTCGTTCGCGGGGATCGGCGTCACCCATCTGAGCGGCACGCCGTTCTCCTTCGCCGCGACCTCGATCCGCGAGATCGCGCCGACGAAGGTGACACGTTGGACGGTCACCTCGACGCTGGCGCAATCGGCTGCGAAGCCTTCCCGCCGAAGCGCCTCGGGGCGGATCGCGACCTTCACCGGCGCGCCCTGCTTCAGCGAAGCCGGCGGACGTCCCGCGCAGACGATCACGCCCATCGCGGTGTTCACCACCGTCCGTGTCTCGCTGAACGCCGCCACGTCGCCGGCAAGGAGATTGTTGTCGCCGAAGAAGCCGGCGACGAATTCCCGGGCGGGCTTGTAATAGACCTCACGCGGTGTTCCGATCTGCTCGATCCTCCCGTTGTTGAGCACGACGATGCGGTCGGACAGGACAATCGCTTCCGACTGGTCGTGGGTGACGAAGACGAAGGTGATCCCGAGACGCCGCTGCAGTTCCTTGAGGAAATCCTGCATCTGGTGCCGAAGCTCGGCGTCGAGGGCGGACAGCGGTTCGTCGAGCAGGATGATCTGCGGCTGGCAGACGATGGCCCGGGCAAGCGCCACCCGTTGCCGTTGGCCGCCCGAGAGGGCCGCCGGCATCCGTTCCTCGAATCCCGAAAGCCCGACCGTCGCGATCACCTCCGAAATTCGCCCGCGCATGTCGGCGTCATAGCGCCCCTGAACGCGCGGCCCGTAGGCGACATTCGCCGCGACGTTCATATGCGGGAAGAGGGCGTAGTCCTGGAAGACGGTGTTGAACGGCCTGCGGTTGACGGGAACATGCGATATGTCGCTGCCGCGGAGGAGGATGCTGCCGCGATCGGCGCTGAGGAACCCGCCGATCAGGCGCAGGATCGTGCTCTTTCCGGAGCCGCTCGGGCCGAGCAGGGTGAGGAACTCTCCTTCCCGGACGGCGAGGTCGATACCATGGAGCACCTGGGTCCGGTCGAACGACAGGTCGATGCCGTTCAGCTCGAGGAGGTCCATCGCTCAGCGCGGGCCCAGAAAGTCCCGGTGCCCGCGGGATGCGGGCACCGGCTCGATGATGGCGATTGCGGTCGTCACTGGGCGGGCGCTGCCTTGACCTCGTTCCAAAGTTCGGTCCGCATCGTGTAGTCCTCCGGCTCGGAGAGCCAGACCAGCCGGTCGGCATAGTCGAGGTCGACGGCTTCCGAGGTGGTGTTGCCGTAGCCGTAGCGTTGCGACATCGCGGCGCCGATCTCCGGGTTGAGCCAGAACTCGATCCACTGATGCGCGAGATCGACGGCGGCCGCCTTGCTGCTGATTGCCCAGCAATCGACCCAGCCGACTGCGCCTTCGTCCGGGACGGCATAGCCGACATCCATGCCGCGGCTAACCAGCTGGCGATGCTGCAGCTCGCCGAAGGCCGTCATCAGCACGACGTCGTTCTGCTCATAGAGCGTCACGCCTTCCTCGCCGCCCGAATAGTAGGACAAGAGGTTCGACTTCAGCTTGATCAGTTTGTCCTTCACCTCCTGCGCCTGTTCCGGCGTGAGGTTGAAGGGATCCTTGATCCCCATCGAGAGGGCGGTATTGACGATGTTGTTGTTGCCGTCGTCGCCCATCAGGACCCGGCCCTTGTATTTGGGGTCCCACAGGACGTTCCAGTCATGAACGCCGTCGGGGAATTCCTCGTTGCTGTAGACGAGGCCGAGCGAACCCCAGGCGATCGGCACCGCGAGGCGCTTGCCGTCAGGTTTCGTCTGCGGAATGTCGGCGAATGCCGGAACGAGATTGCCGAGATCGGTCAGCTTCGACTCGTCCATCGGCTGGATCAGGCCGTTGTCGGAATAGCGCTTGATGATGCTCGTATCGATGGCAACGAGGTCGTAGTCGGCGCCGCCCGATCCCTGCATCTTGGCGAACATCTCTTCCGGGCTTCCCGCGAAGACGACATTCACGTCCGCTCCCGTCTGCTCCTCGAACTTGGCGATCCAGTCGTCGTCGGCATATCCCTCATAGGCGAGGATCCGCAGGGTTTCGGCTTGCGCTGCCTGTGCCGCAAGGGCACCGACCGCGGCGGCGGCGAAAAGCGCTAGAACATGTCTACGCATGAAAACCTCCTTTTTGTTCGATCGTACTCTTTGGTTTGCGGCCGCCTCTGGTCGGACGCGTTGCTGATGTCTTTTTCGACCCGGTTCCGGGCCAGCCGTCGCTCCACGGCTCGGCAATGTGGCTGGTGATTTCCTTCTCCAGCTCCTTCTGGGTCCCCGAATGCATGGTGGCGAGCAGGGAAACGTGCTGGTCGCGGATCGCCGGCAGAAGAAGCTTGCTGGTCGTCTCCAGGGCGAGGATGATCAGGACCTGCCGGGCAAGACCCCGCCACAGGTTCATCAGCACCTCGTTTCCCGCGATCCGGCAAATCTCGCCATGGAAAGCGAGATCCAGTTTGTTCATCGCGAGCCGGTCGCCGCGCGCCGCGATCGCGTCCATCTCAACGATGAGCTGCTTCAGGCTCTGCGCTGCTTCCGGCTCGGCGCGCAGGCGCGCCGCCGCCTTCGGAATACTAATTCGCTCGAGAGCATGGCGGATTTCGTACACTTCCGCGCGACGTTTCTCGTCGAAGAGACAGACGCTCAGACCACGCTGCGGCTCGCCTTCGACGATGCCCTGCACCTGGAGAATGCGGAGCGCCTCCCGGATCGGAGCGCGGCTGACCCGCAAGCGTTCGCAGAGATTTGGTTCATAAAGCCGTTCGCCGGGTTTCAGACGGCCTGCACCGATGCCCTGGACAATGGCATCGGCGACCAGTTCGGGAAGTGTGCGCTGGGCGACCGCAAGATCCGCCTCCGCCGCCGGCGCTACGAGATCGAAGCTCACAGGATCAGGTCTCATGGGCATGCCTTTCAAATGTCACCTTGTATACATTTGGATGTTCTGTCAATTTCCCGCGAATGGAAAATGGCGGATTCGGGCCCGGACATCAGGTTCGGGCCGGCGGGAGAGAAACATATGCCCGGGAATGCCGGCGAAGTGGTGGGAGCGGATCGTGCCTCGGCAGCGCCGTTGCGGGGTTCGGAGGTAGTCCTTCTGCCCGAGAGGCCGCGAAGCATGTGGGCTTGGGATGCCCTCCTGCCGCTTCGCGCGAGCGGGGCGGTCACCCTTGGCGAGGGCATGTCGCCTCTTATTCCGTCACAGGTGGACTTTGGTGCCCGGGTCATCTGGAAGGATGAAGGTCGCAATCCGACCGGATCCCAGAAGGACCGGGCGATGTCGCTGGCGCTCAGCCACGCCGTCGCGCAGCGTTCGCCGGCCGTGGTCGTCGCCTCGACAGGCAGCGCAGCGCTATCCTGTGCTGCCTATGCCGCCCGCGCCGGGCTGCCCTGTGTCGTCCTGGTGCCGCGGGGAACGCCGGACGAGCGGCTGGCACCGATCGGGATTTTCGGAGCTAGCGTCATCAAGGTCGACGCTGACTTCGAAGCGATCGAGGAGATACTGGCAGGGCTCGATCCGTCGCGGTGGTACCAGGCGAGTACGCTCGCCCGGGTCAATCCGGTCCAGGCCGAAGCACCGAAGACGATCGCTTTCGAGATCGCCCATCAACTCGGCCGTGTCCCCGATTGGGTCGTCGTCCCGATCGGCGGCGGTGCGACGCTCCACGGTGTCTGGCGCGGCTTCGTCGAACTCCGGGATATCGGGGCCATCGATCGCCTTCCCCGCCTCGCCGGGGTCCAGTCGGATCGTTTCGATGCCGTCCACAGGGCCTTCATCGACGGGCTCGCCTTTGTACACGATATCCCGGAGCGCGATCTGCCGTCTCCCGGAGACACGGTGATGCGCAACCTCAAGCACAGGATCCCGCCGGACGGCGACCTTGCGCTCGCGGCGATTCGGGAAAGTGGCGGCGTCGCGATGGTTGTCAGCGACGAGGAGGCGCTCGAGGGTCAGGTGAGGCTCGCCGATACCGATGGTGTCTTTTCCGAACCTTCGAGCACCGCCGTGGTGCCGGCGATCCGGCGCCTGGTTGTGGACGGCAGCATCGCGGACGATGCCGAGGTCGTCGCGGTCCTGACCGGTTCGGGCATGCGCGAGACGGGCTCACTCGCCTATCGCGGATCAGCTCCGATTCCTCCGGGCGATGTCTTGATCGCCATGGAGCGCCCGGTCGTCGGTGAGTAGGGATCCCTTTCCTGGCGGGCGAAATCTCCCTGTTTGGCGGATTCAGTTCCCTGTTTTTTCGCCTAGGGAATTGACGTATAAGCCATTGAATCTGCGTGGCTTAGTGAAATGTGCTGCCCGCACGTCAACGCGTCTGTGTCTTTTCTTCCCTGTTTTCCGCCGCTGAACAAGGAAAAGTGGCGGAGGCGAGTTCGAAATAGACTGCGTGCACAGCCAGTCTGCCCGATTTTGACGCCTGGGGCCGCGCTTTGGAAAAGGAGCGTCATGTCCGGGAGTTAGCCTCCGCCGACTGGGGCGCCTCGCTGGCGCGCTTCGACGCGGCTGGCATGGCGATATCCGCTTCCTGCCTGAAGCGAGACATTTCCAGTATGTCCGGCGCCGGCGTGGCTCAGCGCTGAAACCGAGCGACGCGGACGAGCGGGATAGCTTCCGGACAGCCCGATTCGTTCAACGGCGTCCCGCTGTCATTTCTCGCTCGTGGCGCCCAGCGTGGTGGACGCGCGACTTGCGGTATTGGAAGCGGCGCGCCGTTTCGGAGGGCTTTTGCGGTTCTTGCCGAAAGCGTGGGTGATAATCCGCGCAAATCCGACATAGAGCTCGCGAAGCCGTTCGAAGTTGCCTGAGTCCTGGGTGATCAGTGGCGAGGTATTCGCGATGCTGAAGAGCTGCAGGGCGACGTCGTCGACCGGCAGGTTGGCGGCGAATTCCTTCCGCCGTATCGCGATCTTGACCGCTTCCGTCATGCACGCCAGCAGGTGCGTTGCGAATTCGTCGAGGGCGTCGTGGCACCTCGGCGTCAGGAGCTGGCTGTCCTGCCGCATGCGCGTGATCAGGCTCCAGGGCCGGCCTTCCCGCCCGCGACGATTGTATCGCGAATAGCGCTTCACGTTGAACTCGAGGTTCTTGTTGATCTTGTCGACAAGGGCGACGTCGGGGTCCAGCCAGATCGAACTGACGACCGAGTTGGTTTCGCGGATGTAGTCGACCACGACCTCTTCGACGAGGTTCTGCTTGTTGCCGAAGTGATGATGGATGTTTGCGCGCGTGGTGCCGATTTCCTCGGCAAGGTCGCCGAAGCTCATTCCCCGGTATCCGTTCTGGACCAGCAGGTCCAGGGCCAGCGACTTGATCTTCGCGCGCATTGTTTGCCCGTTTTCCATTCTCTGTCGGCCGCAACGATAGAGCAGGGCAGGGCCGTTCGCTAGGGCGAGCGACGCGTTCGCAACCCCGTTTCCGCGCTCTGTCGCTTGACTCGAAACAGACTTACTAGTAAGTAAGTTTTGTTGGTCGAAAGACAAGACCTGAAGTGCATCGAGGGAGCCGTGACAACAACAGCCGTTGCCGTCGCGATCCCTCCGACCAGCAGCCCCCTTCGCCTGAGTCAGCAAGAGCTGAGCGTCTTCGTCGTTGCAGCCGGCGGCGGCGCTCGCCCGGACCGTCAATTGCCCTTCCTGTAATGGAGATCGCCGTGAACGAATTCATCAAGGCAGCATTGGACAACAGATTGCATGCCGACATCAGCCGTCGAAGCTTCATTCGCGGCGGGATAGGCCTCGCATCGCTCACCGTGATCGGCGCCGGCCATCAGGCACGGGCGGCCGAGCTAGGCGGGCCGCTGAACTTCTTTGGCTGGGATGGCGAACACGCCGCCAATGTCGCCAAGCAATTCCTCGAGGATAACAACATCCAGATGCAGGCGACCTTCCAGGTGGCGGCGGACGGAGCCTTGACGCGCTTCAACACCGGCGGGCGCGGGACCATGGATCTCCTCACGCCCAACAAGGACTTCCAGAGGGCGATGCTCGATGCCGACATCGAGCTGTTCCAGGCGCTCGACCTGTCACGCATCCCGAACGCCGCCGGCCTGTTCCCGGCTTTCAAGAATGCGTCGTGGCTCGTCAAGAACGGCAAGACCTATGGCATTCCGATCATCTGGGGCGACGAGCCCTGCATCTACAATCCGGCAAAATGGGACGGCGTGCCGGCGAAATACACCGATTTCGCCGACCCGAAATACGAGGGTGAGATCGTCTTGCTGGACGATCCCTTCGGCAACATCTGGCTGTTCGCCAAGTCGATCGGCGTCGAGGATCCGAGCCGCCTGACGGCAGAGCAGCTCGACAAGGCGGTCGCCGCCATGATGACCATCAAGCCGAATGTCGTCACGCTCGGTGCGTCCTTCGCAGACATGGTCGACGTGATGGTGCGCGGCGACGCGTCGATCGGCCTTGCCGGCTGGGCCTATCAGACCCTGATCGCCAAGGAGAAGGGGGTCGAGCTCAAGGTCGGCACGCCGGCGGTCGACGGTACCTATTACTGGGAGGACGCCTACGCCATCGCGGTCGACGCCCCGAACATCGACAACGCCTACGCCTTCATCAACTTCATGACATCTGCGGAGTCGAACGCGGCGATCGCCACGGAGCTCGGCTCGGGATGTGCGGTCGAGGCTGCCTATGATCTGATGGACCCGGGGCTGACCGGTATCTATCCCTACGACATCGTCAAGCAGGCCGATGGCGGCATCCTGAACACCCAGTTGTTTTTCCCGCCGCAGGAACCGGACGGCGACATCGTTCCGGCCTCGGCCTGGAGCGAGGCCTGGCAGGCCTTCAAGCTTTCCTGAGCGGTCGGTTCCGGCTAAGGCGTCCTCCGTGACGACCGGCATGTCTCGACACGGAGGATCCATCACCGAGCGGTGGCGACCGGTCCTTGGACCGCTCGCCCCGGCGACCATCTATTATTCGCTGTTCTTTCTCGTGCCGATGATCGGCCTTCTGGTGCTGAGCTTTTGGCGGATCAAGGGCTTCGAGCTGGTCCCGGATTTCTCGCTCGCCAATTACCTGAAGATCGTCGGTTCGCCGCTCTACCGCACGCTTCTGGTCAAGACCGTCGTCATCGGCCTGGTCACCGCGGCCATCGTCGTGCCGATCGCCTTCGCGCTCTCCTACCTGATGCGTTTCGTGTTCGAGCGCAGCGCGCAACTGATCCTGCAGCTCGTCCTGATCTCCCTGTTCAGCGGCTATCTGGTCCGGATCTATGCGTGGCGGACGATCCTCGGCAAGCAGGGGCTGCTGAACTCCGCACTCGAATGGCTCGGCCTGATCGATCGGCCGCTCGAGTTCCTGATCTACAGCAACTTCGCGACGGTGGTGACGCTGATCGGCCTTCTGCTCCCCTTCGCCGTGCTGCCGATCTATTCCTCGATGATCAACATCTCACGCGATCACGTGGAGGTGGCCCGCGACCTCGGATCGAAGCGCCTTCACCTCGTCCGTACTGTTCTCGTGCCGATGACGCTGCCGGGGATCCGCATGGCTTTCCCGATCGCCTTCCTGCTCGCGGCAGGCGATTTCGTCACACCGTCCCTTGTTGGCGGCGTCCAGGGAATGATGGTCGGCAACGTCATCGCCGACCAGTTCCGCGGGATCGGCGCCAACTGGCCCCTCGGCGCGGCCCTGGCGTTCACGACGCTGGTGACGGTCGTCGTCATCTATCTCGTTGTCATGCGCACGATCCGTTGGGTGGTGACATGGTAAGCCCCGGTCGCCACAGGCTGGCGGCGCGGTTCTACGTCGCCGCCGTGATGGTCTTCCTCTACGCGCCGGTCGTCGTCATCGTCCTCTTTTCCTTCGCCGACTCGGCCAAGCTCAGCCTTCCGATCGAAGGCCTGACGCTCGACTGGTACGCGCGGGCATTCGACAACCCGCTGATGATCATCGCCATCGCCAACAGTGCGTTGTTGGCGCTGATCTCCGCAGTCGTCTGCGGCATCCTCGGCGCGAGTTTCGCCTTCGGCCTCGTCAAGCTGAAGAGTAACCGCGTCCGCGGCGGGCTGCTCGGCGCTAGCCTCCTGCCGGCGATCGTTCCGCTTCTCGTCATCGGCATTGCGCTTGCTGTCTTCTTCGATGCGCTCGGCCTCCAGCAGAGCCTTCGCAATGCCGCCTTCGGCCACGTCCTCGTCTGTCTTCCGTTTGTTGTCCTCACCATGAATGCACGGCTTGAAACCTTCGATTTCTCGGTCCTCGAGGCCGCTCGCGATCTTGGCGCCTCTCCGGCGCGCGCCTTCCGCGACATCACCTTTCCGCTCATCCGGCCCTCCCTGATCGGTTCCGCGCTGCTCGCCGCCGCCCTCTCGCTCGATGAGTTCGTGGTCACATGGTTCAACATCGGCAGCCAGCAGACCCTGCCGGTGCTGGTCTGGGGCCTGATCCGCCGCGGCATCAACCCGTCGATCAACGCGGTGGCCTCGATGCTGATGATCTCGCTGGTGATCCTCGTCGTCGTCTCCCACTTCGCCGGCAGGAGACCCTGGCGATGACGCGGGCGGTCGAAGTCATCGGGGTGCGGAAGGAGTTCGGCGACACGCTGGCCCTCGACGAGGTGAACCTCACCGTCGACGAGCATGAGTTCGTCTCGCTGCTCGGCGCCAGCGGTTGCGGCAAGTCGACCTTGCTCCGGATCATCGCCGGCTTCGAATTCGCCACGCGCGGCAGCGTTCGGATCGCCGGGCAGGACGTCACCGCGCGGCCTCCGCACCGGCGGCCGACCAACATCGTCTTCCAGCGCGGAGCTCTCTTCCCGCATCTCAACGTCTTCGACAACATCGCCTACAGCCTGAAGCTCAGGAAGTGGTCGAAGGACCGCATCGCCGCCAAGGTCGAGGAGATGCTGGCCCTGGTCCGCCTCGAGGGGTTTGGCGGACGCGGTCCGACGGAGCTCAGTGGCGGCCAGGTGCAACGCGTCGCCCTCGCGCGGGCGCTGGCGGCGGAGCCGAGCGTGCTGCTCCTCGACGAGCCCCTTTCGGCGCTCGATCAGAAGCTCCGTCAGCAGATGCAGCTTGAGCTCCGGACCATCCAGCGCAAGCTCGGCGCGACCTTCGTCTTCGTCACCCACGACCAGACGGAGGCGCTGGTGATGTCGGATCGCATCGCGATCATGAACCAGGGGCGGATCATCCAGATCGGATCGCCGCGCGAGATCTACACGCGGCCGAACTCGGTCTTCACCTCCAATTTCATCGGCCAGACGAACCTTCTGCGCGGCACGCTGACCGCGGTCACGGATGCTGGCGCGACGGTCGCGGTCGGGCATGGCGAGCCCACGGGCGCCACGACCACGGCGGATATCCCTGCCGGCACGGTGGTGACGGTCTCGGTCCGCCCGGAGGATGTGCGCATCCGGTCCCGGGATGACGCCGCTGCGGCATCGAACGGCGTCGTCGCGGCGACCGTCACGGAGATCATCTACCTCGGCAATGCAATCCGGGTCGGCGCCGTGATCGGCGGCGGCGAACTGCTTTGGGCGGACCTTCGCGACGAAGAGGCAACCGACCTCGCCGTCGGGACGAAGGTCGGCCTCGCGTGGTCCGCGACGGCGGCCACCGTATGGGGAGGGAAAGGACATGAGTGACACACCGGACCAGGGCGGGGGACCGGCATCCGTCGATCTCGTCATTCGCAATGCATATGTCATCACGATGGACGACGACGCCCGGATCATCGAGGCGGGCGCGGTTGCGGTGGATCGCGGTCGCATCGTTGCGGTCGACGCGGATTCGGTGGTCGCGGCGGGTTACACCGGCCGGCGGCAGATCGACGCCGGGGGGGCGCCGCTGCATCCCGGCTTCATTGAATGCCACATGCACGCCTCCTTCCAGCTGACGCGCGGCGGCATGGCGGACCAACTCGTCGAGGCGGATGCATTCCGCCTTTTTGAAAGCGATTTCTTCAACATTATCAACGACGACGAGGAGTATCTCGCAGTGGTTCTCTCCGCCATGGAGATGATCCGCAACGGCACCACCTGCTTCCTCGAGGCGGGCACGGTGATGGAGCCGTCGGCGGCTGCCCGCGCGTCGGAGCATGTCGGCATCCGGGCGGTGATCGGCGACGCCTTCATCTGGGACCAGCCGCAGGGCCTGTCGCAGGGCGATACCGGCTGTTCAATCTGCGACGCCGCGGCGAAGGCGCGCCCGGTGCTGAAGCGAGCCCCGCGCGACTTCGACGAAGCGATGGCCCGGATGGGCGGGGAACTCTTCCGCAACAAGGATCCGGATGCCCTGGTCACCGGCCATGTCGTCATCCTCGGGCTTGGCACGGCCAGCGAGCGCCTGATGCTGGAAGCGAAGGCATGCGCCGATGCCGCGGGCGTCGTCCTCAACCTCCACCAGTCATACAGTCCGGCCGACACGGAGGCCGACCGCCGGCAATATGGCGGTGTCGATCCCCTGGTTCATCTCGGCAGGATTGGGTTCCTCGCCCCGAACATTGTCTTCGGCCATGCGAACCATCTCACCGACGCCGAGTGCGAGGTCATCCTCGAGACAGGGCCGAGCATCGCTTGGGCGCCGGCGGCGTCGATGATGTGGGGGCGGGGCAGCTCGACCCATGGCCGGCATGCGGAGCTGTGGCGGCGCGGAGCCAATATCGCCCTCGGCTCGGACTCGCCGAACTGGTCGAACGATTTCGATATCTGGCGGCAGGCCAACCTTGCCGTGATGGCGGCCCGCGACGTCCAAGAGGATCGCACCTATCTCGTCGCCGAGGACGGCCTCTACATGGCGACCCGGGGCGGGGCGAAGGCCTGCGGCATGGACGACCAGCTCGGTTCGATCGAAGTCGGCAAGCGCGCCGACATTGTCATCCACACGCTCGACCGTCCGGAAATGATCCCGACGACCAACATGATCCGCAACCTCTTCTACGCGTCGCGCTCGAAGTCGGTGCATACCGTGATCGTCGACGGCAAGGTGGTTCTCGACGCTGGCCGGTTCACGACCTTCGACGAAACCGAAGCCCTCGCCACGATCAACGAGGCCTCCCATGCGCTGTTCCGGCGGGCGGGCAAGGTGATAGAGCCCAATAGGATCGAGCGGCCGCTTCGAAGCGTTCATCATCATTGACCAGGGGGCGGGTTCACGAATCTTTTCAATGCGGGGCTTGTCGCGGAACTCCCGGCCAAGAACAGAGCTGGGCCAGCGATTTCTTCCGGCGTGCCGAGCCGACCGACGGGCAGGGTACGCCCCGAAAGCCTCACGCCCGGTTTCGGTTATCAAGCCGCGTAGCTTCGGCGTGTCGTCGGACCGGGGGCAGGGGAACTGCTGGTGCGCTTGGTTGAAGGCGCCAGAAGCAGTCGTGCCCTCTCCTTCCGCCGCATCGCGATTTTGACCGCTTCCATCACGCGCGCCAGCAGGTGGATCGCGAATTCGTCAAGGGCGTCGTGGCACCTCGGCGTCAATAGCCTGCTGTCCAGGCGTATGCATAAAATTACGGCCATGGCCTATGAATAGGTACACATCGAAGGCGATTTCAGCTACTCGGAAGCAACTATGAGGAGATCCGGCGCAGTTGGCCCGCGCGCGGATAACGGAGGTAGGCAGTCTTTGGTTACGAGTCGTGACGTCGCCAAGGCGGCGGGAGTGTCGCAAGCAACTGTCTCACGGGTGCTCAGTAATCATCCGAGCGTTTCCCCAGCCACCCGCACAAAAGTCGAAGCAGCCTTCAAGAAGCTCGGCTACGAGCCCAATGGTCCGGCGCGCGCGATGCGGACCAACCGCACAGGAACGATTGGCATCGTTGTCTCCCGGATCGACAACCCGTTCTACCCTGAGCTCTTGCAGGCGATCAGTCGCGAACTCGATGGTCTCGGACGTCGCATGACGGTATGGAATGCGCAAGGCCCCGGAGAAAAGAGCGCAGCGGATGCCGTGCGGCAGCGTCTGGTCGATGGTGTGATCTTCACGACTGCCACCGAGCATTCCGAACCGCTGGACGAGGCTCTGGCGAATTCCTCGCCTGTTGTGCTGGTCAACCGCACCCTGAAAGGGGCGACGTGTGATCAAATCGAGAGCGACAGCATCGAGGGCGCGCGCCGCATCGTCCACTATTTTGCGCGCGCCGGTCATCGCGACATCGCGATGATCGGCGGCGTGAAGGGCATCAGTACCTCGGAAAAGCGCCTCAAGGGCTTCAGGAAGGGCTTGAAGGAAGTCGGCATCGAATGGAACGACCGCCGCCACCGCCGGGCCGATTTCACGCACGACACCTCCGAAAAGGTGTTCATGGAACTCATGCAGGGAGAAAAACCGCCGACGGCGATCTTCTGCATGAATGACGTCACCGCGTTCGGCGCGATTGATGGGGCCCGCAAGCTTGGCGTTCGCGTTCCGGAGGATCTCTGGGTCGTTGGTTACGACGGCATCGCCATGTCGTCCTGGGCGGCCTTCGACCTGACGACCGTCCGCCAGCCGATTCAGCGGATGGCACGCATGGCGATCCGCTGCCTGCTCGACAGGATCGAAGGCACCGCTCCCGAACCCAAGCTCTATCAGGTAGAGCCGGAAATCGTCGTCCGCGGCTCGACAGCGAACACGCCTCTCGAAGACGACTGAGATCAATCGCCACGGCTTTTCGGCTCGGGGAGGCCTGGGCATCCGTGCCGCACCGGGCGCGTGTCGGATGCTGTGTGGCGCGCCTGTAATGCTCCTCCGCTTGACTCGAGCCGATGGGGTCCTGTAATTTGGATACGTATTCATAATACGTACCCAAATACGCGGTGTTTCCACATGATCGACTCGATTCTCCAGCGTCACGACCCGCGCATGTTTCTCGTTCCCGAGCGAACGCTCGTCGGCGATGGCAGCAGCATGGCGAGCGGTCGGGCGCTGGACGACCTTGGCTGTTCTCCCGGACCAGTGGCGATCGTCGCCGACGCTTCCGTTCTGCGGCTCGGTTCCGCCGATGCCATTCTCGAGTCGATCCGGGCGCACGGCTACGGGGCCGAGGTTCTTGCCGGCGTGACCGGAGAGCCGACCGTCGACGATGCGCGGGAAGCGGTCGAGGCGGTCCGGCGGGTCGATCCGGTCGCTGTCGTTGGGATCGGAGGAGGGAGTGCCCTCGATCTCGCGAAATTTGTCGCGCTTGTCGCTCCCCGCGACGAACCGGTCGACGCGTATTTTGGTGTTCGGGACGATGTAGCGCGTCGCGTCAAGCTCGTGGCGATTCCGACCACCGCCGGTACCGGATCCGAGGCGACCCGCATTGCGATGCTGAGCGCGAACAAGCGCAAGACGATCGTGAACTCGGCTGCATTGGTCCCGGACCTTGTGCTGCTCGATCCGAAGCTGGTCATGTCGCTTCCCGGCCCGGTCACTGCCTCGACCGGGCTCGATGCCCTCTGCCACGCGATCGAGGCGCTGCTTTCGACGAATCGCTCGCCTCTGTCCATTGCCGACAGCCGGCAGGGCCTGCGGATGGTCGCCCAGTCGCTGGTCAGGAGCTTTGACCGTCCCGAGGACATCGAGGCCCGGCGTGGCGTGCTCTATGGGGCCCATTTTGCCGGGCGCGGTCTGAATGCGGGCGTCGTTCTTGGGCATTCCGTCGGCTACACGATCGCGAACCGGGTAACCGTCGCCCATGGCATCAGCTGCGCGATCGCCCTGCCGTATTGCATTCGATACGCGCGGCCTGTCGCGGAGGACACGCTGACGGAAATTGCACGGGACGTCACCGGACATCCCGACGTCGATGGGCTGATCGCGTGGATTCACGACGTGAACCGGACGCTCGGCGTGCCGAGGGACTTCGTGGCAGTGGGCATTTCCCGCGAGAGCGTCGCTGACATGGCGATCGAATGCAGCGAGAAGTATCCGCGTCCCAACAATCCGGTTCCGTTCGAGCCCGGCCGGCTCGCAGCAATGTACGAGGCGATGGCCGAGGGCGATCTCGCGTCCGCGCCGTTCAATTGATCGCCGCGAGGGAGGGACAGATGGCGCGTATCGAAAATAACCTGGTCGGCGGGGCGTGGGTGCCGGCCGCGGCCGGTGGGCGGTTGCCGGTGCTGAATCCGGTCGACGGCGCGACGGTCGTGGCGGAAGTGCCCGAGATGGGAGGCGGCGATGTCGCCGGGGCCGTAGGCGCCGCGGTTGAAGGTTATCGGGAGTGGCGCAGGGTTGCCGGCCCGGATCGCGGCGAGATTCTGCTCAAGGCCGCAAATCTGCTGCGGGCGCGAACCGATGACATTGCTGCGGACCTGGTTGCCGAGATGGGCAAGACCATGGGCGAGGCGAGGGGCGAGGTGGCGCGGAGCGCCGACTTCTTCGAATACTTCGCCGCGTTCGGTCGACTGTCAGCCGGCGACGTGCTGCCCGACCGCCGCGCCGAGCTCACCATGACCCTTCGCGAGCCGGTCGGCGTTGTTCTGGCGATCACCCCGTGGAACGATCCGTTGCTGACGCCGGCGCGAAAGCTTGCTCCCGCGCTGATCTCGGGCAACGCCGTCATCCTGAAGGCTGCTACGGAAACGCCGCTGGTCGGACTCCATCTCGCCCGGGCGCTGCATGATGCGGGACTGCCGGGTGGCGCGATCGGTACGGTGACCGGACGCGGCTCCGTGGTTGGGCCGGAGCTGTTGCGGGACGAGCGGATCGACGCGGTAACCTTCACTGGCTCGACCGAGACGGGGCACGAGGTCAAAAGATCGCTCGCTGACCGGAACATCCGGGTCCAGAACGAAATGGGCGGAAAGAATGCAGCGGTCGTCATGGCGGATGCGGATCTGCCAGCCGCCATTGCGACGATTGCGGGGGCTGCCTTCGGGCAGGGAGGCCAGCGGTGCACGGCCACCAGCAGGCTTCTGGTGGCCGCGGACATCATCGACGATGTGCTCGAACGCCTCGTGGCGGCTTGCGGCGCGATCCGCGTCGGGCCGGGAACCGACCCCGAAACGGCCATGGGACCGATGGTCAGCCGCGGTCATCAGCAGAGCGTGCTGGCAGCGATCGCCGCGGCGCGCGACGAAGGCGCGAAGATCCTCTGCGGCGGCGGCGCGCCGAACGGCGCCCTTGCCGCCGGCTGCTTCGTGGAGCCGACCGTCGTGGCAAATGTCGAGCCGTCCATGGCGATCTGGCGCGAGGAGGTCTTCGGCCCGGTGCTGGCGGTTCGTCCGTTCGATGCGCTCGAGGAGGCGATCGACGACGTGAACAATTCCGAATACGGGCTTTCAAGCGCGATCTTCACACAGAACCTTGGCGCCGCCCACCGGTTCTTCTCCGAGGTCGAGACGGGGCAAGTGTCCGTCAATCTGTCGACTTCAGGCTGGGACGTCCATATTCCGTTCGGCGGCTTTCGTGAGTCCGGGTCGGCATTCAAGGAGCAGGGCGCTGAGGCGATCCGCTTCTTCACCCGCGTCAAGACTGTTTCGATCGGCCACTGATGCTTATGTCCAGTCAAAGAGTAAGCCGATGTGGCGGCGGCGAACCGCCCCACAGAAAATCGGGTTCGGGGAAATGCCATGAGTGCAAAGACCATCGCTGACCTGCTCGACGAAGAGGAGGTCCTCTATGTTCCCGGCGTATGGGACGGGATGTCGGCCCGTGTCGCGATGCAGGCAGGATACACGTCGCTGTTCTCGTCCGGCATGGCTGTTGCGGCATCGCTCGGCATGCCGGACGCCGACGTCTACACGATGTCCGAGAATCTCGGCGCTCTCCGCCGCATCGTCGAAGCTGCCTGCTTGCCGGTGATTGCTGATATCGACACCGGCTATGGCGGACCGCTGAATGTGATGAGGACCGTGCGGCTCTTCGAGGCCGCCGGTGCGAGTGCGTTCCTCATCGAGGACCAGCGGAGCCCGAAAAGATGCCCGGTCTGCGTCGACAATGCCGTCGATCTTGCGCCACGCATCGAGGCCGTCGCGCGTATCCGTGCCGCTTGCGACGCCCGCGAAGACAGCACGACGCTGGTGATCGCCCGGACCGACGCAAGCGGCGCGGAGGCGCTCGATCGCGCGCAAGCCTATGCGGAGGCCGGCGCCGATTTCATCTTCCCGGTATCGCGCACTTTTTCGAGTCTCGAAGAATGGGCTGCCTGCCGGGAGAAGACCGGTCTGCCTCTGCTCGCTTGCTTGACGCCTTCGACCTGGGTCGAAAGGGATTTCGATCGCTCGACGATGAAGCAGCTTGGCGTGCGGATTGCCCTGCTGCCGTTCTCTGGTCTCTACGCCGCTATCGGCGCCATGCGCACTGCGCTTAGGCGGCTTCGCGATGGCGAGGAGCCGGCAGCGGTGGGCCAGGCCTATCTGACCCACGATGAATTCCGGGCCTTCATCGGGTTCGACGACATGCTCGAGATCGAGCAGCGGTACACGTGAGACGTGGCGCGCTGGGGGGCTGACAGGGCTCTCGCGTGCGGTATGACTTCAAGGGGGATGCTGCGACGCCAGCGCGGAGCGGCACGGAATGCTTGTTGCTCTTAACGAATTGAAAATACTGAACTTTAAGCGCGCAACTATCGACTGAAAGGCGACGTCGCAGCTTGACTCGGATGATCCGTCAATCTATGGTTACGTATTCATAGAGCGGACGAAGAACCGTTCATAGTTCCTGAGGGCAGCATCGCCGACGCCGGCTCTCAAACCAGGGAGGAAATGAAATGGGTATTCCAGGCAAGCGGTGGATGGCTGCCGCTACAGTCCTTTTGGCCGGGTATGTTTCCCCGGTGCAAGCTGCGGAAGAGGCATCGGACGTCAGCGGGACGGTCTACGCCCTGCTTCCCAATACGACCGAAATCTGGAGCTTGTGGTTCTCGCCTTTCCTGGAGAAGGCATTCGCCAAATATGCCCCGAATGTCGATCTCAAGATTCTGAATGCCGGCGGCGATGTCGGCGAGCAGGGCAACCAGATGGAAGCAGCCATTGCCGATGGCGCGCTTGCGGTCGTCCTCGCGCCGCATGACTCCGCGCAGAGCGCTGGCATGCTGGAAGCTGCGGCGAACGCCAAGGTCCCGGTCGTGACATTCGTCAACGATCCGGGGCAGGGCGAGGTCACCTATCACGTTGGCTACCTGCTCGAGCAGCTGGGCGCTGCTCAGCCGGAATATCTCGCCTCGAATTTTCCCGAGTCTCCGCGTCCGTTCAAGCTGGCCATGATCCTCGGCGATCCGAAATGGTCGGTGTATGACGCGGAGCAGGCGGGCTTCGACAAGTATCTCGGACCGTTGGTCGAGGATGGCACCATCGAGATCGTCTGCCGGTACGACACCATTGGCTGGGTTCCCGCCAATGCGGCAGTCAACATGGAGCAATGCCTGACCAAAACCGGTGGGCAGGTCGACGGCGTGTTCGGCAACAACGACGATACGCTGACGGCAGTCTGGGGTGTCATCAAGGCGCAAGGCCTGGAAGATCAGATCAAGATCCTCAACGGCGTCGACGGCACGCTCCCGGCAATCCGGCGCGTAGCGGGCGGACATCAGCTCGCCGAGCTCCTGATCGGTGTCGAGGACATGAGCAACGCCGCCGCCCAGCTGGTCGTTGCTTCGATCACCGGCAAGGCCGCCCCCGACGGCCTCGTCAACACGACCTTCGACAACAAATTCGTCGAGGGCGGCGTTCCGACGGTCCTCGTTCCGACCGTGGTGGTCACGCCGGACAATATCCAGCAGACCGTCGTCGATCCGGGCTTCTGGTCGGTCGAGCAAATCTGCGATAGTCCGGAAATGGACGGCACCGACTTCTGCTCGAAGAACTGAGAACAAAGGTGCCCGCGGGGTGGAATCCATGTCTGATGGTATGACACCGCGCCATGGAGAAGACGGTTCCCGCTCTCTCGTCGAGAGCGGGGGCCGGCTCCCTTCTTCCGGTGCGGAATCAAAGTCAGCGTCCCGGCCAGTCGGGACTCAAATTCTCAAGGTCCGGAAGGTCTGCAAGCGCTATGGCGGCGTCAATGCACTGACCGATGTCGCGGTCGATCTCTACGCCGGCGAAGTGGTTGCGCTGGTTGGCGACAACGGCGCGGGCAAGTCGACCTTCGCGAAGATCATTTCCGGCATCGAATATGCCGATTCCGGAGAGATCGAGTTCGAGGGCAAGCGGGTTCACCTGAATTCGCCACAGGCCGCGGCGAGCGTTGGTATCCAGACCGTCTACCAGGACCTGGCGCTTTGCGACACGCTGGACACGGTCCAGAACCTGTTCCTTGGCAAGGAGATTCGGCGCCCGTGGTATCAGGGCTTCCGGCTGGCCAGGGCCGAGATGGAAACAACGACGCAGCGTGTGCTCGCCAATCTCGGAGCGAAGATCCCCAATCTTTCCACGCCAGTCGGAGCTCTGTCGGGCGGACAGAGACAGGCGGCGGCGATCTGTCGGGCGATACTGACCGATCCGCGACTTGTCATTCTCGATGAGCCTACTGCGGCGCTTGGCGTTGCGCAGCGGAGCGAGGTGCTGGCGCTCATAAGGCGGCTTCGGAACCAGGGTGTCGCTGTGCTGGTGATTTCCCATGACCTGTTCGAGATCGAGGAAGCGGCCGATCGCGTCGTCGTGTTTCGTCTGGGAAGGGTCGTTGCCGAGATGAAGCGCGGCGAGTTCACTCAGCAGGAACTCGTCAGGGCAATCATGGGCGGACAGGCCGAGGTGTAAAGGTGTCTTCCACGACGATGCAAAATTCCCAAGGTCTCGCCTCCGAGTCGCCGCGCAGCCGGTTTGCAGGTCTGCTCACGGCACTTTCCGGCAACTGGCGCATGGCGCCGATTCTGTTGGCGCTGATCGCCGTATGGCTCTTTTTCGGCGCCACCAACGAGGTGTTCCTGAGCTACCGGAACCTCTCTTTCCTGTCGGTGCAGATCGTGGTGACGGCGACGATAGGGCTGGCGCTTCTTTTCGTGCTGATCCTCGGCGAGATCGACCTGGCGGTGGTCGGCACATCAGCAGTGGCGGCAACCGTCGCGGCAAGCCTCGCGGTCAACGCCGATGTGCCGGCCGCGCTGGCGATCCTGGCCGCCGTGGCGACCGGCGCTGTCATTGGCTTCGCCCAGGGGCTTGTCGTCATCTTCACGCGATCGCCTTCGTTCATCGTCAGTCTTGGCACGTCGCTCATCCTGTCCGGCGCGCTGCTCTACTTGCTGCCGCCGACCGGTCTGATCTCTCTTGTCGATCAGCCGCTCGCCAACCTGACGATTACCTATCTCCCGTATTGGCTTGGCTACGTGCTTGCTGCGGCGATCGTCCTCGTCGTGCTGGTCCTGCGTGTGCATGCCTTCCTCGACAAGCGGCGACACGGCTTGCCGGCGCATTTCGGTCGGGAGGTGCTCGGCGTGACGCTGCTGGTCGCCATCGGTTCTGCCTGCGTGGTTGCCGTCCTCAATGGCTATCGGGGGGTGCCGACGCCGCTTGCCATCCTCCTCGGCCTCGTCGTGCTGTCCTCCTACGTCACCACGCAGACGACCTTCGGCCTCCACCTTTACGCCATCGGAACCAATGCTGAAGCTGCACGGCGGGCGGGTATTCGCGTCCCGTATGTGCGCCTCGTGGCGTTCATGGTGACCGGGATGATTGGTGCCTTCGGCGGCATCATCGCTGCGGGCCGCATCCTCTCGGTGTCGACCGAGTCTGCCAGCCCGACCCTGCTGTTGCAGGCGATTGCGGCTACCGTGATCGGCGGCGCCAGCCTCTTCGGCGGTCGCGGTTCGGTCTGGTCGCCACTGGTCGGTGCGATCGTGGTTGGCAGCATCGCCAACGGCATGCTGCTGCTCGACGCCTCGACGGAAGCCCGGCTCGCGGTTCAGGGCGCGATCCTGATCGCCGCCATTGCGATGGATTCGCTGATCTCGAAATGGGGCCGGCCAAGCGCGAGCTGACGGCGGTCCCGCTCGCCCTGCCGCAACGCCGGCAAACCGAGGGAGGAAGGAAAAACGATGTCGAATGGGCTTGTCAGCCTCCCGCGCTACGCCGACCTGCCCGGCGGATCGGCAACGGGGCTTTTCGGAAGCGACGACTGGCTGGGCCGGTTGAATCTCCTGACCCCGGACCGCACCCGGTCCGCCGCGAGACTTGTCACCGAGGGCAAAGTCTTCAGCCTCAATGCGCCCGTCCTCACCTGGAACATTCCGCACGTCCTCGGCGACCCGAACCGGACCCAGCCGAAACATACGGTGCTCCAGTTCGGCGATCACAACGACGACATCATCGACAACTGGAATCCTCAGTCGTCGACGCAGTGGGATCACTTCCTCCACTTCCCAAATCCGACGACGGACAAATACTACAACGGCCACCACCTCGGATGCACCGGCGTCGAGGTATGGGCGGAACGCGGGATCGTCGGCCGGGGTGTCTTGCTTGACGTCGCACGATGGCGGATCTCGGTCGGGCGTCCGCTCGATCCGTTGAAGCGAGACCTGATCACCGTTGCCGATCTTGCCGACTGCGCAGCGGCAAGCGGTGTAGCTCTCGGCGAGGGCACCATAGTGATCATCCGCACCGGCTGGGAGACCTTCTATCGCGGCCTGACCGGTGGAGGACGCGCGCGGCTCCCTCACGGAGACATTGCCTTTCCCGGGCTCGAGGCATCGGAGGAAATGGCGGCATGGCTGTGGGACTCTGGCGTCGCCGCGGTCGCAGCCGACAACGCGACTCTTGAAGCCTGGCCGATGCTGCTGACCGAGTACGTCCTGCACGAGCCGCTGCTGACGCGACTCGGCATCCCGATCGGGGAACTGTGGCTCGTGGACAGCCTCGCGGAAGCATGTCGCGCCGCGAACCGGTATGAATTCTTCCTCACATCGGCGCCGATGAACCTCGCTGGCGGCGTTAGTTCGCCAGCTAATGCTCTCGCGATCCTTTAGGTGGCGAGGCGAAACGGCCCCTGAGTTCACCCGGCGAGCCAACCTCCATCGACGCTGAGTGCCTGGCCGGTCACGTAGCACGACGCGTCGCACAGGAAGAAAATGACCGCGCCGGCGAGATCGTCGGCGACACCGAAGCGACCCATGGGAATGCGGCCGAGAAGCCGATCGCGACGGGCCGGGTCGGAGAAAAGGTCGTTGGTCAGTTCCGTATGGAAGTAGCCGGGACACACCGCGTTTACGCGCAATCCCGACCGAGCCCACTCGATCGCCAGTGTGCGGGTCAATCCAAGGATCCCCGATTTCGCGGCCGTATATGGCGCTATTTCCGGCAGGCCGATGGAGCTTGCGAGGGATCCGATGAAAACGTGGCTACCTTTCCGACCCGTATCCAGCTGGCGCCTTGCGATGGCGGTCGAGAGAAAGAATGGTGTTTCGATCTGGATGCTGGCGACCTGCTGCCAATCTTCGCGGGTGATCGTCACGGCGGGCTTGCGCACCTGGATGCCGGCCGCATGGACCACGCCGTCGAGCGGGCCTTCCGCCCAGGCATCGGCGGCGATCGCATCGAGCTCTTCGGTGTTCGCAAGATCGCCGGCCATCGTCTCGAAGCGCCCGGCAAGAGGAGCGGCCATGGACTGCGTTTCAGAAAGGCCGTCGCGGGAGCGTGCGACGCCGACGACTGTGGCGCCGGTCGCGGCGATGGCGAGGGCAATGCCGCGACCGAGCCCGCGGCTTGCACCGGTCACCATGATTCGCCGCTCCCTGAGGTCGAATCTGTCCGTGTCGAATTGCATGTCCATTCGTAGCTTCTCCTCGAGGATCGCGGCCTCTCGGGCCGCTCCCGGTCAGCGCGACAATTTATGCTGCAAAGGATGTTTGCTCTTTGTCGTGGATACGTATACAAATTTTGTCGGCATTTGAAGTCGGCTCCCTGTTTTTTCGGGGGGCATGGGAGGAAAACTGATGATCGAGAATGATGTGATTGTCGTCGATGCCGTGGCGCATGGCTTCGACTTCCGGCAGGAGGCGTCGGGCAAGCCGGCGGGATTTTGGCACGAACTGGGCCATTTGGGTTTCAGCGGAAGGAATCCGAAGAACAGCCAATATGTGCTCGAGCAGCAGCAATTCGAACGCGAGTGGACCGCCGACGACCTGATCGCCTGCTTCTTCGACGAGAGCCAGACGGATATCGCCGTTTATCATCACATCCGGGGAATGGGGCGCGGGACCCGCGCCGTTGACGCGACCGAGACCAGCCCGCTGAAGGTCGGTCTGGAGATGCGCGAGAAGGCGCCCGGCCGCGTGTTCATCTACGCCAACCTCGTTCATCAGTTCGACCCGCCGGGGATGGCCGATGAGATCGACCAGCTTGTCGAAGAACACGGCATCTCCGGCATCAAGCTTTATCCCCGTGAATGGGACGTGATGACCGGGACGCTCGGCGAGTTCACCTTCGACCAGGAGAAGCTCGTTTTCCCGATGGTCGAGCACGCGCTGAAGCGCGGCATCAAGGTGATCGCCATCCACAAGGCGATGGGTTCCCAGATCAAGGCATTCGGCGTTGCAGATCTCGAGCCGGCGGCGCTTGCCTTCCCGGAAATGAATTTCGAGATCGTCCATGCCGGATTCGCGTTCCTCGAGGACACGCTACGTGTCGGAACGCTGCCCAACATCTACCTCAACCTCGAGAACACCTCTGGTTTCGCCGCGGCCGCACCACGTCGGTTCGCCGACATCATGGGGCAGCTCCTTGTCAAGACGCTCGACTCGCCCGGCGCCGAGAACCGCATCATCTGGGCGACCGGTGGACCGCTGGTCCATCCGCAACTGGCACTGGAGAGCTTCTGGTCGTTCGAGATGCCCGAGGACATGATGGAGGGCTTCGGCTATCCGCCGCTCACCCGAGTGATCAAGAAGAAGATCCTCGGCGAAAACCTTGCCCGGATGCTCGGGCTCGACCTCAACGAGATGTTCGCGGCCATCCCCGACAGCGACCGTCGGTCCGAGAGGGGGCGGGAAGAGCTTCAGGCGCCCTGGGCGACGGTGAGGGGAGCGACGCAATGACCACGACCGTCGAAGCCGTGATTGCTGCCCTCGACGAGGTGATCGACCCGTGCAGTGTCGGCGCCGGTGCGCCGCTGACGGTCAACGAAATGGGGCTGATCAAGGACGTGCGTATTTCACCCGAGGGAAAGGTGGCGATCCTGCTGAGGCTGTCGTCGCCTGGCTGCCTTATGGGGGGATATTATTTCGAGCCGCGGATCAAGGAATGCGTTGGCAGGGTTCAGGGAGTGACCGAGGTCACCCTCGAACTTGGCGATCCCTTGTCGTGGACCGAAGACGAAATCACTGAGGAAGGCCGTCGCAAGCTGGCGCTCGCCCGGCGGGAAAGGCAGCTGCGCGCGCCTGTCGCCGCTGTCGAACAGCGCCGTCGTATCCAGGCGGCAAGGGGAGTCTGAGATGGGTATGCTCGAAGGCAAGGTCGCCATTGTCACAGGAGCCGGCGGTGGTCTGGGGCGCGCCGAAGCGCTGGAACTGGCGCGACAGGGCGCGGCGGTGCTGGTCAATGACATCGGTACCAACGTGTTTGGCAAGTCTGACGGCGCCCGGTCGCCGGCCGATGAAGTGGTCGCCACGATCCGCGAGGCCGGTGGCCGGGCCGCCGCGAATTACGGCGATGCCGGCAACTGGGATCAGGCGAAGGCGATGATCAACGAGGCGGTCGAGACCTTTGGCGGGCTCGATATCCTCGTCAACAACGCGGGGATCCTCCGCAAGGGGCCGATGCTCGATCTCGAGGAGCGCGATCTTCGCGACCTTCTTCATGTCCATGTCGAAGGAACGGCCATACCGCTGCATCACGCCGGCCGGTATTGGCGGGAGGAGCATCTTGCGGGTCGTACCCGACGCGCTTCGGTGATCAACACGACATCGCGGGCCGGAGTGGCGCCGCGGGTTCCCCAGATCGCGTGGTATGGAGCCGCCAAGGGCGCAATTGCGACACTGACGTTGAGCGCCGCGCTCGAAATGCCTGAGTTTGGCGTGCGGGTGAACGCCATCGCGCCGCACAGCTTCACCCGCCAGGACGCCGCTGCGCAGGGGGTGCCCTATGACCCTGAGGAAGACCACAAGATCGGGCCGGACAAGGTGGCGCCGGTCGTTGCCTGGCTTGCCTCGGACGTGGCCGCCGACGTCAATGGCCGCGTCTTCTGGATCGAAGGGGGAACGCTCTCGCACTACGACAAGTGGCAGATCGGCGTCACCGTCGAAGCGGCGACCGGCCGCTGGGAGGCGGACGCCATCGGCCCGGCGCTTGAGGCGGCGGGCTTCAGGCCCTAGGCATGAACCGTCCGATCGCGATGCCGGTCGGACGAACTTCATCCGTGCCGGTCTTCCTCCAACCCCCCGGACGAGAATGCGCTTCGACTATTGTGTCATTGGCGGCGGCATCGTCGGCTTGGCGACCGCCAGAGCGATCCTAGAGCGGTGGCCGGGCGCGAGCCTGCTTCTGCTCGAGAAAGAGGACCGGCTCGCCGCCCACCAGACCGGCCACAACAGCGGTGTCATCCATGCCGGCATCTACTACCCGCCCGGCAGCCTGAAGGCGTCGCTCTGCCGCGAGGGCAACCGCGCCACCAAGGAATTCTGCGACGAAGTGGGAATCCCCTATGAGACTTGCGGCAAGCTTGTCGTGGCGACCAATGCGCTGGAACGGTCGCGACTCGACGACCTGACGGAGCGCGCCGGGGTGAACGGGATCGAGGTCCGTCCGCTATCGGCCGAAGCAATGCGTGAGATCGAGCCGGAGATCGTCGGTGAGGGGGCCCTGCTCGTGCAATCGACGGGTATCGTCGACTATGGCCGGGTGTCGGCGGCGATGGCCGACATGCTGGCCAGGGCCGGCGCTGACATTCGGCTCGGCGCTAAGGTCACCGGAATCCGCGAGAGCCTGTCGAAGGTCGAAGTCGATACCGCCGGCGAGAGCTTTGAGGCAAACCACCTCATCGTCTGCGGCGGTCTTCAATCGGACCGTCTCGCGCGCCTTGCGGGATTCGATGTCGACTTCCGGATCGTCCCGTTTCGCGGCGAATACTTCGAGGTATCGAGCAGCCATGCCGACCGCATCCGGCACCTGATCTATCCGGTGCCGATACCTGGCTTGCCATTTCTCGGCATCCATCTCACCCGGATGATCGACGGCAAGGTGACGGCCGGTCCAAATGCCGTGCTCGGCCGTGGCCGTGAATGCTATGACAAGCTGTCGGTCGATGCCGCCGATGTTGCTGATTACATGACCTTTTCGGGCTTCTGGCGGATGGCGGCCGCGAACCTGAAGCCCGGCGTTGCCGAACTTGGACGCTCGTTCTCGAAGTCGCTGTTCCTGCGCGAATGCCAGAAATACGCACCGGGTATCGGCATGGCGGAGCTCAAGCCGTATCCGGCCGGTATCCGCGCGCAGGCCGTGATGCGCGACGGCAGCCTGCAGGGCGACTTCCTCTTCCTCGAAAGCGATCGCATGCTTCACGTCTGCAACACGCCGTCGCCGGCCGCCACCTCGGCCCTGCCGATCGGCCGGGCCGTCACCGAGAAGGTCGCCACTCGCGGAGGCGTTCGAAGGTACCTAAGTCCCGGGTGATTGGCGGCGACGTATTTGCGATGCTGCGGTAATGGCTGCCCGCGGCGTCCATGACGATCGCGCGTACCCGGAAGCCTATCCGCAAGGCGCGGTCATCTTTCCCGGCGTCAGGTGACCCAATATGGATCGTGAAACAGGGCGATCCCTTCGCGGGTTCGTTCGCCGGTAACCGCTCGCTCAAGCCGGGCAAAAGACAGAAGGACATTGAGGATCGGCTTGCCCGTTGGCGGTGAGGTCTTGGACTGCTGCATCACGGACGCGAAGGCTGGTTCACTTCATTGCTGCCGATGGGCGCACCTCGCACCCGGTAGCTTCGTTCGGGAAGGCCAGGCGCATCGACTTCGAGAGCAAACAGGTGGCCGGCCGATCCGCCGTCCGAGCCCTCCGGATTTGCGGTGGTGATCAGGAGGGTTGTCAGTGCGTCTCCGCCGAAGGTGCAGGTCGTGACGTTCTTGCAGGGCATTTCCACCACCCGGTCGATCGTGCCGTCCGGCGCGATACGCACCACGCATCCGCCACCGAAACGGCAGTTCCACAGGTATCCGGCCGAGTCGACGCAGGAGCCGTCCGGAAGCCCGCGGGCAAAGCCTGAAAAGAATTCCCGCTCGTTGGAAATCGAGGCGTTCCGAACGTCATAGTCGTAGGACCAGATCCGGTTTGCCAGCGTGTCGGCAAAGTAGAACCGTCCCCCGTCCGGAGACCAGCAAACGGTGTTGGAGATGCCGATGTCTCTCTTGAATTCGGTCATCTCTCCGTTGCCATCCACCCGATAGAGCACACCCTCAGCCGTCGGCACTTCGCTGACCTGGCCCTGAGGAGAGATATTGTTCCACATCGAACCCACCCAGAAGTTGCCGGCTGGATCGGGACGCCCGTCATTGAACCGAACACGCGGCCAACCGGGGATTTCGGGACCGTGGTCCATCCGCTGGCCATCGGAAGGACGCCACAGGATCAGGCGAGATCCGAGAGCCGCGAGCAGGATGCCGGGTCGATCGGTGCGTGCGAGGGCGACAACGGGCTCCTCGAATTCCCATGTGGAGACCGAATGATCTCCGGCCGACCAGCGGTGGACAAGAAAGCGCGTCATGTCGGTCCAGTAAGCGGCTGATTCCTCCGCGATCCACACGATGCCTTCGCCGACGCGATCGCCGACTTCGGCGACAATCTGGGGATTTCCTGAGATTGGTTGTCTCGACATTGCCTCGGGTCGCTCTCAATGATCGTTTCAGAAGCCAGCTGTCCGGGGACATCCGGCCGGCGGCGGAGCCGCGGCGGTCCTCCCGGTGGTTGTCGCTCCGATGGGGCTATTATATAGTCCACCTGTTAGACATGCCGAAAGGTGGACCGCCAGGAAGGTGGTTGATTCTATGGGTTCCCGCAGTCCTGTGGGGTGGCCCGCAGGACCGCGACCTAGGCGCGAGTTTCACGCGATTTACAATCTTAGGGGGATGAATGCGACGACAAGATCGGCTCCAGGACCCGAGGGCCGATGTGGCCAAGCCCGCCTACGTGCCCAAGCAAGCACCGATCAGGCGGCGCCGGCTCTACGAAGAGGTTGCGCTGCGAATTGAGGAGATGATCCGGGAGGGGCGTTTCGAGGTAGGCGACAGCCTGCCCGCAGAGCGCGAACTGATGGCCGAACTGGGAGTAGGGCGCTCGGCAGTCCGCGAGGCGCTGGCTTCGCTCGCCCGTATGGGACTGGTTTCGGTCAACAGCGGCGAGCGCGCACGTGTTACGGCGCCGACCGCGCGCTCGTTGGTCGGCGAGCTCTCCGGCGCCGCGCGACTTCTGCTTTCGCAGCCCGGCGGAGTGCAGAGTTTCCAGGAAGCCCGTATGTTGTTCGAGGTCGGGCTCTGTCGTCTGGCGGCGCAGAGGGCGACCGACGAGGACATCGAAGCGCTCGCCACCGCGCTGGAAGAGAACCGCGCTGCCATTGGCGACCAAAGCGCCTTTGTCCGTACGGATGTCGCGTTCCACTACACCATCGCTGCCATCAGCCGCAGTTCGATTTTCATGGGCATTCACAACGCAGTCGTGGAATGGCTCATGGAACAGCGCCGCACCTCGCTCCGTACCGCGGGAACGGAGGAAGCGGCCTACGAGGCCCACCGCCGGATCTACGAGGCGATCAAGGCGCATGATCCGCATGCCGCCGAAGCACGGATGGAGGAACACCTCAAGGCCATCGTGGACGTCTATTGGAGCGCCCGCGGTGGGGAAGAGGCGAGCTCCGCAGAAGAAGATCTGGACCGGATAAAAAGAGGCTAGCCCGGGATGACGCAGACTCCGCCGCTCCTCGAAGTTGCCGGAATAAGCAAGCAGTTCGGCGATACGCATGCCCTTGATGACGTCAGCATCGCGTTTCACGCCGGGGAGGTGCATGCGCTGCTTGGAGAAAACGGCGCCGGCAAGTCAACCTTGATCAAGATCCTCGCAGGTGTCTATCAGGCCGACGAGGGCGAGGTGCGATGGCGCGGATCTCGCGTCGATCCGGAACGCGAACGGTATCCCATCGCCTTCATCCACCAGGATCTCGGACTCGTCGACGAAATGACCGTCGCCGAGAATATTGCGATCGTGGCTGGTTATCCGAAACGCGGCGGCCTTATCGATTGGCAAGGGGTCAATGATCTCGCCTCGAGAACGCTTGAGCGAATTGGCGGAGACATTTCCCCCGATATGCCGGTCGCCGACCTGTCGGCTGCGGCAAAGTCCATTATCGCGATCGCGCGCGCGCTTTCCGTGCGGGCGGACCTCCTCGTGCTCGACGAACCGACGGCGGCACTCCCGGAGGCGGATGTCTCCTGGCTGATGGATGCGCTTCATAAGCTCCGGTCCGAGGGCATCGGAATCATCTACGTGACGCACAGGCTCGATGAGGTCTTCCGCATCGCGGATCGAACCACCGTGCTGCGCGACGGCTGCAAGGTCGAGAGCACGATGGTCGCCGATACCTCGCCCCAGGCGCTGGTGCACGCGATTGTCGGAAGGCGACTTGAAGAACAGCACGCGGCGGACGCGCCCGCTGTCGACGCCGAAACGGTCTTGAAGGTGGATGCCCTCGTGGCCGAGGGCGTCGGGCCAGCTTCCTTTTCGCTGGCGCGCGGCGAAATACTCGGATTGGTCGGGCTTCGCGGTGCCGGGCACGACGTGGTCGGGCGCGCGATCTTCGGTGACGTTGTCATCGAGGGCGGGAGCGTATCGCTCGGCGGCAGGACAGTGGCGTTGGCCAGCCCGCGGGCGGCCACCAGACAGCGGATCGGATTCGTGTCGAGCAAGCGGCGCGAGGAGAGTCTCGCGGCGAGCCTGACGGTGCGCGAAAACCTGTTTGCGAATCCGATTCTGGTCGGGGCGAAGCCGTTTGGTCCGATCCCGCGGGGGAGCGAGAGGAAACGTGCCGCCGAAGTGTTGCGCCGTCTTTCAGTTCGGCCACCCGACACCGAGCGACCGATCCTCGTCCTGTCGGGCGGCAATCAGCAAAAGGTCATTCTGTCGCGCTGGATCGAGGCAGAGTGTCGGCTGCTCGTGCTGGAGGAGCCGACCATCGGCGTCGACGTCGGAAGCAAGGCCGAGATCTACAGCCTCATCAACACCGCACTCGAGAACGGATTGGCAGTCCTGCTTGTATCGTCCGATTTCGAGGAGGTCGAAAGAGTGGCCCATCGCGCGCTGGTGTTCGACCGCGGCCGCCCGATTGCCGAACTCAGTCGGAACGAGATCACGATTGCCCGCCTGACCGAAACAGCGTCTGGCGAGATCGAGGAAACCGCCGCCTAGTCGCTGGCTCCGGTATCAGCTTGGCGGTTTCGCCTGTCGGTGGCTCGCCTTTCTTCTCTCCTGGCGGCGCTCCGTGACGTGGGCCGCGATCGCTACCGCGATGACGAGCATCCCGCCGTTGAAGAGTGGCTCGACGTAAGCCTTGGCGCCGAGCTGTTGCAGCCCTGAGACGGCCGCGGCGAGAACCAGAACGGCCAGCACAGTGCCCCAGACGTTGACCCTTCCCGGGTCAATGGATGTCGCTCCAAAAAGCACGGCCGCGAAGGCGGGCAACAGATATTCGGGGCCGATGGCGCTCTGGGCGGCCCGCAGTTCGGCTGCCAGTATCACGCCGGCAAATCCTGTCAGCAGTCCCGACGCGACGAAGGTCGAAAACGTGAAAGCCTTGACCGGAATTCCGACGAGCTCCGCCGCCCGCGGGTTGGCTCCGATGACGTAAAGATATCGGCCGGCCAGCGAATAGGAATAGACCAGCCACATCACGATCGCGACGATCAGCGCGATAATCGCAGGAAGAGGGACGCCGAGCACGCGCGACGCGATAGCGAGGAAGCCATCTGGCAGTTCGCCGTTCAGCTGTTCGCCCCCGGTGTACCAGAGGCCTATTCCGTAAACGATCGTCCCGACGCCCAATGTTGCGATGAACGACCCGACACGAAAGCGCGTCACCAGGATTCCGCTCACGGCGCCGACCAGAGCGGAGATCGCGATCGCCAGGAAGACGGCAAGGCCCCATGGCAAGCCGTTCTTCACCTGCAGGCCTATGGTCAGAATGTGCGCAAGGCCCAGCACCGATCCGACCGAAAGATCGTAGTTGCCTGCCGAAAGGGGAACCAGCACTGCCAAGGCAAGCAGTGCGACGATCGCCTTCTCGTTGAGGACCGTGCGGAAATTGAATGCGGTGGGAAACGTATCCGGCAACAGGATCGAGAATGTTGCCAGAAGCAGGATCAGCACGACGAGAAGTGCGTTGCGCGACAAGGCACGCCCAAGCCAAGCGGAAATCGGCACCCTTACGCCCCTCTGCTGAGTCGGAAAGAAATGCGATGGCCCCGAGAGCCGGGGCCATCGCTTGTTTCAGGATGCGGCCGACAAGAAGAACCGCGTGGCAAGCAGACTATTCTCCGGTCCAGATGCTCAGATAATGGTCTGCGAAGTTGTTGTCGGGCGTGAACATGTTCTGGTCACCGCCATAGAGGTCGACGTTGGACTTCTCGACGATATAGACGTCGGGCGCATACCCGCTGGCCGGCGCTCCGTTGAACGCGCGGTTCAACTCATCCACCGCCTGGTATGCGAGTTCGGTATGCGGCTGAGGGATGGTGACGACCTGGTAGTCGCCCTTGCGAATGCGCGAATAGGCTGACGGAAAACCGTCCGCGGCGACGATCATGACGTCCGACGGATCGACGCCACCGGCCCGAAGCGGATTGACCATGAAGTCGGCAAAGACATCGCCGACGGTCAAGATCCAGATCGGCTCGGAGCCGTATTTGCTCACCCAGCTGGAAATGAGCTGACCGGCATTCTGCTCGATCTGGGCGGCGGGCGTGTTGACGTATTCGAGGATTTCGCAGCCCGAGCATTTCTCGATTTCGGCCTTCATCGCCTCGGCCTTGTACCGGGCGATCGCGTAAAGAGCGTCATAGACAATGACGACCCGCGCGGTCCCGTCGGACTTGGCGATGGCGTATTGCGCCTCCGCCTTTCCGATCGTTGCCGGATCCTGCGAGACGTTGGTGAAAAGTCCTTCTTCAGGGTCGGGGCCGGGCTTGGCGGCGGCCAGGATGCCAACCGCCGGGATCCCCATCTTGCCGGCCTCTTCGAGAGGGGCCTGCACTGCATCTGCACTGGTGAAGCCGATGATGCCATCAGGCTTCAGCGCCAGCGCCTGGTTCCATGCCGACAACCAGCCACTGGCATTGCCCTTGCCGTCGATAGTGGTGACTTCCCAACCGATCTTGGCGGCGGCCTCCTCCACCGACTTCCCGACGCTGACGCAAATCTGATTGAAGGCGCCGCAGGAGACGAAGACCACGCGCTTGCCGGCGGTCGCCTTCGGCCCTGATGCCGGCCCTGTCCATGCCGTCTGCGGACCGGTGAATTGTTCCACCGCCGCCTTGGCATCGCTGAGTTCGTCTGCCAGCGCCGGGGAACTGGTCGCGCACATGAATCCAGGCAGGCTGACTGTCGCCGCGCCCAGCGCGCCGAGCAGAAGAAGTTGTGAGATCCGAACTCGCATTTCCTCCCCCTTTGGTTGTACGGTTTGGTATAAAAATCAGCTAACCTACCTATCTGATAGCTTGCGGTCTGATTATGAAATTCGGGTATGAGCGAGTCAAGCGCAGACACTTAACGCCTCGACGACTTGGCGCGCCGAGTTCAAAAAATCGCAGAAAACGGCCGTTTTCCGCGCGCATCGACTTTGTCTTCGGCCAGATGTCGCGAGGCATGGCCAATCGAAAAACCGCTATGTGGTATGACAGCCTGAGATGCGCGTGATCCGGCAAGCCTGCGCGATTTCTCGGAAAATGCCCGAGTGCACTTCGGCGCGAACAGGATGGTTTGAAGATCGATGAAGGAAGCAGTCACGATAGCGGACCTGCGGATGATGGCGCGCCGCCGGCTCCCGAAAACGATATTCGACTACATAGATGGCGGCGCTGGAGACGAAATCACGCTGCGCGCGAACAGCGCCGAATTCGATGCTCTTTCCTTTCGTCCACGCGTGCTCGTCGACGTATCCAGGCGCGATCTGTCGGTCTCGATCCTGGGGCGCGATGCTGCATTTCCGATGATCATTTCGCCGACAGGCCTGTCTGCGCTGGCGCGGCACGATGCTGACAGGGCCCTGGCGCGAGCGGCGGCGGCCCACGGGATACCGATTGTCCTCAGCTCCAACGCGAGTATCCGGCTTGAGGATTTTGCGCGCGCTGCGCCGGACGGGCGCCACTGGTTCCAGATCTATGTGTACAAGGATCGCGAACTCGTCCGTTCCCTGGTGGAGAGGGCCCTTGCCGCTGACTACGAAGCGTTGGTTCTCACCGCTGACCTGCCTGTGGTTGGTCAGCGCGACCGCGACGAACGCAACGGCTTCACCATCCCTTTCCGGATCTCCCCCCGGTTCGTCTGGGATGTCCTGCGGCGTCCGCGGTGGACGGCCCACATACTCCGCGACGGCGTGCCACGAATTGAGAATTTCGTGGAGCCCGGCGCGCCGCCGGAACCGCCTGACGCAATGATCCGGGTGATCAGTGAAAAGATGGATCCGTCCATGGACTGGGACGGTGCCGAATGGCTGAGGCAGATCTGGCCGCGCAAGCTGGTCATCAAGGGCGTCCTCTCCCCTGCGGACGCAACGGAGGCGGTTGCCCGCGGCTTCGACGCGATCGCCGTATCCAATCACGGTGGCCGGCAGGCCGACGGCAGTGTGGCCGCGATCTCGGCGTTGCCCGGGATCGTTGCGGCGGTCGATGGGCGCGCCGAGGTGTTCCTCGATGGCGGGGTGAGGCGCGGCGCCAGTATTGCAAAAGCGCTCGCGCTCGGCGCGAATGCGGTGATGGCGGGGCGTCCAACTCTCTTTGGCGTGGCGGCTGCCGGCGAAGCCGGAGCGATGCGGGCGCTTTCGATCTTCAGGGACGAGTTTGACCGCTGCCTTGCTTTGGTCGGGTGTCCTAAGGCGTCAGGACTGGATCGGTCCTACCTCGACTCTGTTCCCGATAACTGGTCTCGCTCCTAGATCGTCAACCCGACCGAAAGCGAGACGAATGGCTACCCGGCCGAATCTCGGCTCATGCAGACGCAAAATCGACCGCGGAGGCTTTTCGAACCGCCCGCCACAGCCTCCCAAGGAGGCAGGATTGATATGTCACCCTGTTTGGCGATGGAAAGGGGTGACAGAGACGAGTTCGCAGCAGACCGGGCGCGCAGCCAGACAGGTCAACTCTCGCGCGCAGCTGAAACTTCCTTCTGCAGCGGCGCCGGGGTCAGATACGGGCTTCGCCGCTCTGGCGGAACCGGTCGAGCGTCACGGCGCCGATGATCACCAGCCCCTTGACGATATATTGCCAGATATCGGGAACGCCGGTCAGGATCAGGCCGTTGCTCATCACCGCGATGATGAGCGCGCCGACAAGGGTGCCCCAGATCGAGCCGATGCCACCAACGAAGCTCGTTCCGCCGAGGATGACCGCAGCGATTGCGTCGAGCTCGTAGGCCTGCCCGAGCTGGATGCCGTTCGCGGCATAGAGGCGGCCGACCGACATGACGCCGCCAACGCCGGCGCAGAGGCCGGAGAAGGCATAGACGAAGAGGATCACCGCCCAGACGCGGATGCCGGCGAGCCGCGAGCCGCTCGGATTGCCGCCGACGGAATAGACATAAATCCCGAGCACCGTCCGTCGCAGGATGAACCATGATGCCACGATCACCACCGCGGCGATGACGACGAGGAGCGGGATTCCGAAAAAGGAGCCGGTGCCGATGAAGGCGAAGGGAAGCTCCGAATTGATCACCGTCTGGTCGTTGCCGAGGAGGCGGGCAAAGCCCCTGACTGCCGTCAGGGTGCCCAGCGTGACAATGAAGGGGGGTAATCGGAACCCCGCGATCAGCCCGCCGTTGATCATGCCGCAGAGAAGCCCGGCGATAAGCCCGGCCGGAATCCCCAGCATGCCGAGTTCCGGGATCTTCGAAACGATCACCGCCACCATCGCCGAGAAGGCGAGGATCGAACCGACGGAGAGGTCGATCCCGGAGGTGAGGATGACGAAGGTCATGCCGGCGGCAAGCACGACGTTGATCGAGGCCTGCTGGGTGATGATCGACAGGTTCTGGAGCGTTCCGAAGCGGTCGTTGAGGAGCTGGAATCCGATACAGAGGATCAGCAGCACCGGCAGCATGCCGAGCGTGCGGAGGCCGAAGCCGACACCATGGCGGACAAGATGGACGGGTTTGGGGGCCGATGCCGCGGCAGCGACCTTGTCGGGACTATTCTGGCTCCGCAAGGTCATTGGTCAGGCTCCGGCTCTCTCGTCGTCTTCGAAGGTGGCAAGTTCAATGATCCCTTCCTGGGTGATTGCCTGTCCCTTTCCAGGGTCGAGTTCTCCGACGATCCTTCCGCCGCGCATGACGAGCGCCCGGTCGGCGATTCCGATCACCTCCGGAAGCTCCGAGGAGATGAAGATCACGCCCATTCCCGCATGGGCGAGCTCGTCGATGATCCGATAGATCTCCGACTTTGCGCCAATGTCGACGCCGCGCGTCGGCTCGTCGAGGATAATCACGCGTGGGCTGGGTTGCAGCAGGCGGGAAAGCAGCACCTTCTGCTGGTTGCCGCCGGACAGCGAACCGACCCACGTGCGCGGGCTTCGTACTCGGATGGAGAGGGAGCGGATGGCATCCAGCGCCCGCGTGGCACCCTTGGCGAAGTCGATGACCCCGCCGAGCCGCGAGTCGTTCGCGACGACCATGGTATTGACGTTGTCGCGGACGGACATGTCGAGGAAAAGACCGAGGCCCTTTCGGTCCTCCGTGAGATAGACGATCCCGGCGCGAATCGCGTCGCGCGGCGAGGTGATCCTCACCCGCTTGCCGTCGAGGATGATCTCGCCTCCGCTCGCCGGGTCTGCCCCGAAGATCAGTCGCGCCATCTCGGTCCGGCCGGAGCCGACGAGTCCGGCTATGGCGAGGACCTCGCCGGGATGCAGGCTGAGCGAGCAGTCGTGGACCGAATGGCCGTCGCCGATGCCGTTGACCTCGAAGAAGGGGGGCTGCCGATCCGAATGTTCCGTTTTCGGCTCTTTCTTGTAGAAGCCGGCGAGATCGCGCCCGACCATCATCCGGACGACCATTTCCGGCGTCATTTCATCTCGTGTGATCGTGCCGACATAGGCGCCGTCGCGCAGGACGGTCACCCGGTCGGCGAGACGCGCGATCTCCGCCATCCGGTGGCTGACATAGATGATCGCAAGGCCTTCCTCGCGGAGCCGGACGATCAGCTCGAAAAGGTGCTCGGATTCATGCGAGGAGAGGGCAGCCGTCGGCTCGTCCATCACCAGGATGCGGACGCTGGCATGGACCGCGCGGGCGATTTCGACGAGCTGGCGTTCGGCAAGCGAAAGGCTGGATACGATGTCGCTCGCCACGAAGCTCGCACCGAGTCGTTTCAGGATCACGGAGCAGCGGGCCTCCATCGCCCTGCGATCGGCGGATATGCCCTTCCGGATCTCGCGACCGAGGTAGATGTTTTCGGCGACCGTGAGGTTCGGGCTGAGGCTGAGCTCCTGGTAGATGACGGCAATGCCATGGGCGATGGCGGAGGCCGGCGTGTCGATGTCGACGGGCTTGCCTTCGATCAGGATCTCGCTGCCGGGATTGGCGCGGTATGCACCGGCGAGAATCTTTATGAGGGTCGACTTGCCGGCGCCGTTCTCGCCCATCACGGCATGGACTTCGCCGGCCTCGACCGCGAGGCGAACGTCGTCGAGGGCTCTGATGGCCGCAAAATTCTTGGAGACGTGGCGCATCTCGAGCAGCGGGGCGTCGCCCGTGGCACGGCCGCCAGCCTCCGGCACCTGAGGTGGGTCCTCGTTCATCAGGCTTAGTCCGTCAGCAAGCCTTCGGGCGCCGCGCAACGCAAGGGATGCGCGGCGCCCTTTTTGATCATGCGGATCAGTTGGCCGTCCAGCCCTGGTAGTCGGCGAGGTTCTCGCGGCTGAGGATGGTCGGCGCTATCAGGATGACGTCCGACTCCGGCTTCTCGCCCTGGAAGAGCTTGTAGCCGACCTCGACCGACTTGGCGCCGACGTTGAAGGGCGACTGTGCGGCCGAGCCGACGAACATCGTGTCGTTCTTCAGCGCTTCCTCGGCCTCGGGCGAGCCGTCGATGCCGACGATCGCGACCTTGCGGCCGAGCTGCTTGGCGGCAAGTTCGGCGCCGATCGCCATCTGGTCGTTGATCGAGAAGACACCGTCGACCTCCGGGAAGCGGGTGAGCAGGGTCTGCATCACCTTCAGGCCGGAGTCGCGGGAGCCGTCGCCGCGCTGGTCGGACGAGATGACCTCCATGTCCGGATACTGGGCGATGACTTCCTTGCAGCCTTCGACGCGCTGCGCGATCGCGACCATCGGGACGCTGTCGATGATCACCACCTTGCCCTTGTGGTCGAGGTAGTCGGCAAGATACTGGCAGGCGACCTTGCCGGCGGCGGTGTGATCGACGGTCAGGTTGACCGGCGCGCCCTTGGCGCCCGCATCGACGCCGATGACGAGGACGCCCGCGTCGAGCGCCTTCTTGACGGTCGGCGCAATGGCTTCCGAATCCGCCGCATCGAGGAAGATGATGTCGGTGCCCGATGCGATGAAGGTCTCGATCGCGGTCACGTCCTTGTTGAGGTCGTAGTCGTTCGAGACGGCGGTGACTTCGGCGTCCGGGTTGATCTTCTTGACCTCGGTCTCGATGCCCTTGGCAAGTGCGACGTAGAACGGATTGCCGAGCGGACCGACGATGATGCCGACGGATTCCAGATCCTTCGCCGATGCTGCATGCGCCGTGAGAACGAAGGCTGCCGCCGCGAGCGCGGACAACGCTGGTTTCAACATTTGGATTTGCTCCTTGGTTGCGGGGTCGCGCCAGCGACCTCCTTCCCCTCCAGGGTGATCCTCGAGGGATCAGTCTTTTGCATTCGTGTCGGTCTTCTCCGATCCCGATGGGGGAAGCGGATCGCCGATAAAAACGATTTAAGAAGGATTGAGATGTCATTGTCAATCGGGTCCCGCTGCGATGAGCGGCTATTCCTCCCGACAGCGATCGAAGGCGACGAAAATTGCCCATTCTGACGACGGAAAGAATATTCCACCGGAAATGAAAATCGATTTTTCATTCCGTCGATCGGGCCGGAAAGCATCTTGGCGCCCCCGCGAGCGGCTTGGATCCCGTCGCAGCTAACGCATCAGGTCCTTGATCGAATCGAAGTCGCCCGAATGACGCCGCTGGCTGTCTTCGTGGCTGACGTGAAGACGGCCCGTCGGCCGGATGCGGAATCCGACGCGCTCGGCGATATGATCCCGGGAGTCGCGGACCAGCGTCCTCAGGGCGTCGATGTCCTGACCGACCAGCTCGCCCTGCCACTTCCTGATCGCCCCGCCGACGAAGACGATGTCGATGTTGCGGCTCTCGGTGGCGAGAACCACCGTGCCGACTGCATTGTTGAGCGGCAGGTTGTTGATGTCCTCGGCGCGGATGGCGATGAGGTCCGCGTATTTTCCCGGCGTCAGGGAACCGATCTGGTCGCAGAGACCGATCGCGTCGGCAGCGCGTCGGGTTGCGAATTCCAGGACGTCGGAATGGCTGATCAGGTTGCCCACGTTCTGGCCATCGCGCTCGCTCTTCGCCTTCGCAAGCATGCGCTGCGTGGTCAGGGTCGTGCGCATCTGGGTGAACATGTCGCCGGCGAGGCACACCTCGACGTCGCCGCTGAGGCAGGGGCGTATGCCGTGGTCGAGCGCGGCCTGGATGACGGGGACGCCGCTGCCGAGGCCGAGCTGCTGCTCGGAGGTTGTCGCGAGGGTGACTTTCGTTCCGGCGCCGGCGATGAGCTCCCAGCCTTCCTCGGGCATGTCGTTGCAGTGGATGAGCGTCAGGTCGGGACCGAGAAGTCCGGCTCGACCGAGTTCGACGATCTCGTTGCAGCGGTGGCCGATGACGGCATCCATCGTGATGCCGAGGCCGTGGTCACGCGCAAAGGCGAAGAGGTCGGGCGCAGGCATGACGCGGCGGACGTCGATGAACATTCGGACGGTCGTCAGCGAATCGGGGCCGGAGCAATATTGCTCGCGAAGGCGAAGCAGATCGGCGGGAAGGTGTCCCTCCCAGTCGCCGGCATTCGACGGCGCGCCGGCATGGACGGCGCGAATCCCGGAATCGGCATAGGCCTTGAACGCCGCGTCGGCATGGGCTCTGGTTCGCGTGTTGTGCGCACAGTCGGTCACGCAGGTGACGCCGGAATCGAGCAGCGACAGCATCGTCACCAGGTTGCCGACATAGATGTCGTGCGGGCGGTATTCGAGGGCGAAGTCGCCGTGCAGCGTCGCCATATATTCGGTGAGGTCGGCGTCGGGGATGATCCGCCTGAACTGGTTCTGCCAGCAGTGTCGGTGACCGTCGATGATGCCGGGCAGCACGATCATCCCGCCCATGTCGATGGTGATCGCCCCATCCGCCCGCCCGGAGAGATCGGGAGCGACGGCCTCGATCTTCCCGCCATCGATCAGGACATCGCCTTCATCGAAATCCCCGATCGTCGGGTCGACCGTGATGACGGTCGCGCCCCGGAGCAGGATCCGGGCTTCCGGTCCGGCCGCGGCCAGGCGTTCGCCGAGGACGCGCCACTCTTCCGGAGTCTGTTCGTAATATCGGCGTGGCGTCGGAAGCTGCATTGCGGTCCTCGAAACGGGCGCTTAGTCGATCGGTGCCTCGGAGCCGGACGCGCCTGCCCGACCTTTTGCCGTGGCGCGCTTCGCGACCGAAGGCCGCCCGCGCTTTGGAAGCGGGCGCGTCGATTCCCGCAGGACGAACTCGTAGTGAAGGACTTCGCGGCGAAGCGGCATCTGCGGATTCTTGATCCGGTCCAGAAGTATCTGCCACGATCGCTGCGCCATGGTGATGGGGGATTGCCGCACTGTGCTGAGATAGGGTCTCAGAGCGGTCGTCCACTCGGAATCCTCGAAACCAAGCATCGAGATCTCTTCCGGAAAGGCGAGATCGAGGGCGCTGATCGCCTTCACAGCGCCGAGCATCGCAAAATACGTCCCGGCGAAGATCGCGGTCGGTCGGTCGGTTCGCCTGAGGTCCTGTTCGATGGCGCTCCGGCATCCTTCGGCCGTGGGGCCGCCGAACACGATGCGCTCCCGCTTTCCGAGGCCCGCCTCCGACAATGCCTGCCGGTAGCCCTCTACGCGATCGCGCAGATGGGAATGGTTCATCGAGGCGATCAGAAGCGTGATGTCGCGGTGGCCGAGTTCGAGAAGATGCCTGCAGCCGCGGTAGACGGCATCGAAATTGTCTGATGCGACGGTATCGAACTGCGGATGGCCGGAGGCGCGATCAACCAGAACCGTCGGCGGCAGGTCGACGGAGAAGGCACTGCCGAAATCATCGTCCGCGGCGATGACCAGCAGTCCGTCGATATTCCTCCCGATCAGTGATTCGATACGCCGCGCTTCGATTGCCGTGTCCTCGCCGCTCGCGACGACCAGCATCTCGAAGCCGCTCTGTGGGGCGAGCTTCTCCCACTGGCGGACCATGCCGGCAAAGAGTTCGTTGCCGAGATCGGGGACGACGATTCCAACCGTGCTGGTCTGGCCGCGCCGCAGGCTAGAGGCCATGTGGTTCGATTTGTAGCCGAGCGTCGCGACGGCATTGAGGACGGCGCGCTGGCGGTCGGGCGTGACCCCTCTGAGACCCGAGAGGGTGTTCGACACCGTTGCCGGAGAGACGCCGGCAAGCGCCGCAACGTCGCGGATCGTCGGTCGGCCATCTTTGCGGGGAGGAGGGGTACGTTCGTCCTTCATTCGCTCATCTCTCGGTCGGGCGCTCTGGCAGCACGGTCAGAAACCATGCCATCGCCTGGCCTAGCCAACGACGGAAACTCTGCCTGATGCAAAAAAACGACCACAGAGGCAAGTAGTATAGCCGCTTTGCCCTGATCGACGGTCACAGCCCGCTGCCACCGCCGCCATCGATGAGCTGACCGGTCAGCCATCGCGCATCGTGCCCGGCGAGGAAAGCCACGATGTCCGCGACGTCGTCGACCGTCGCGATGCGGTTGAATGCGCTGAAGCGGGAAGCGGCCTGCTCCGCGTCCCGCTTTCCGCGAAGCCAGCTCGCGTTCATGTCGGTGTCGGCAATGCCAGGAAGGACCGAATTGACGGTGATGTTGCGGGGGGCGAGATGCTTCGCCGCCACCTTCGTCAGGAGGTCCAGCGCGCCTTTCGCCATGGAGTAGGCGGCGACATCCGGGAAAGCGATGAGCGATGTCTGGGATGAGATATTGATGATGCGTCCGCCATCGGGCATCCGCGGCAGGACCGTCTGCACCATGAAGAAGGGCGCCTTGGCGTTGACCGCACAGACCTCGTCGAAGACCGCCTCCGGCGTGTTCTCGATCGTGCCGCGGGGGCTGATCGCCGCGTTGTTGACGAGAATGTCGATGGTCGACGGTCGCCCGGTTTCCGCGAGAGCCTGGTCGAGCCTTTCGAACAGGTCCGCGACGCCGGCATGCGAGCCGTCGAACGAGGCGCCGATGGAAATCGCATCGCCCCCGCCTGAGCGGATCGCCGCGACGGTCTCGGCAGCTGCGGCCGGGTCGCTTGCATAATGGACGACGACGAAGGCCCCGTCGCGTGACAGGCGCTCCGCGATCGCCCTGCCATAGCCGCGGCTTGCGCCGGTGACCAGCGCAACCTTCCCTCCCAGATCAGCCATTGTTTCCTTCCTTGGCCTATTGGCGCTTCCGCGCGGCATGATAGTAACGCCTTCGCGAATCGTTTTACAAGTGCAACCATCGGCGCCTGCTGACGCATAAAAAAGCGCGAATTTTCGTGTTGCAATGCGCCGCCATTCGATCTTAAAACGATTTGGCATCGCTCGCGACGGGACGGGCCGTTGGGCGCCTTGGGAGGCAGGGCGCACGGCAAGAAAGGGCTTTGGGTCCCGAAGAATGCGGTCTGCCACGCGTTGGCAGCTGTTTTGGGCGTTGCGGGAGGATCGAGTTTTTCCAGGGAGGAATGAGACCATGACCAATCTATCCAGGCTCGGGCGCAAGGGCGCGCTCGCCACCGTCGCCGCAGCCGCGCTGATGGCCGCTGCGACCAATGTCGGCCGTGCCGAGGGCGAGACCATCGGCTACTCCGCACCGTTCCTGTTCGCGCAGTTCGAAGTGATTCTGCAGGATCAGTCGGTGAAGGCCGCCGAGGCCGCGGGCCTTACCGTGCTGTCGCCGACCAACGCCGACGGCGACTCCGGCAAGCAGATCACCGACGTCCAGAACCTGATCGGAGCGGGCGCCCAGGGCCTGATCGTCGTCGCCAACGATTCCAAGGCGATCATCCCGGCGCTCGACAATGCGGCGTCGCAGAACGTTCCGGTCGTCTCGATCGACATCGGGCCGGACGGCGGCAAGGTCTACGCGATCGTCCGCGCCGACAACATCGGCATGGGCGAGATCGCCTGCCACGACATGGCGAAGGCGATCGGCGAAGAGGGCAAGGTGCTTTCGCTTCAGGGCGCGTTCTCCAGCATCAACGGACGCGAGCGCAGCCAGGGCTTCCATGACTGCATCACGGGCGAATATCCGAACATCGAGCTCATCGAGCGTCCGACCGACTGGGACGCCACGAAGCAGGCTGCCGCCCTCCAGACCGTGCTTGGCGCCAATCCGGATCTGAAGGGCATCTTCCAGCAGTCCGACTATGCGCTCTCGCCGACGCTGAACGTGCTGAAGCAGGCGGGCCGCGATGCCAAGGTCGGTGAGGAAGGTCACATCTACAACATCAGCATCGATGCGAGCCCGCAGGCGCTCGAGCTGATTCGCAGCGGCGATCTCGATGCCGGCATTTCCCAGCCCCTCGACGGTTACGCCAAGTATGGCGTCCAGTACCTGCAGGATGCGCTCGCCGGAAAGGAACTCAGCCTCGGCAAGACCGATCACGGCAGCGAGGTCGTTGAGTTCAACGGCAACAAGATGGACCTCCTGCCGGCCGTCCTGGTCACCAAGGAGAACGTCGACGACCCGGCCCTGTGGGGCAACCAGGTCAAGTAAGGCGCCCTAGGCTACAGGACAGGAACTGGTCGATAGCATGTCGTCCATCGACAAAGGCGTTGTGCCGCTGGTTGAGGCGCGCGGCCTATCCAGGCGCTACGGCACGACGCTCGCTCTCGACAACGTCACCATGACGGTGGCGGCGGGCCGATCGGTCGCACTTGTTGGGCGCAATGGCGCCGGCAAGTCGACGATGGTCCGCCTGCTCACCGGCCTCGACCGGCCGGACAGCGGCACTGTCTTTTTCGCCGGCGAGCCGGCGCCCGACATTTCGGCGCGATCGGCGTGGCGCTCGCGCGTCGCCTGCGTCTACCAGAAGTCGACCATCATCCCGGACCTTTCAGTCGGCGAAAACCTGTTCCTCAACGACGAGCCCGGCGCCGGGATGGGAACGATCAACTGGCGCGAGACGCGGCGCCGAACGCGCGACGAACTGGCGCGCTGGGCGCTCGATGTCGAGGCCGACGAGCCGGCGGGCGCACTCACCGTCGGGCAGAAGCAGCTTCTCGAGATCGCCCGCGCCCTGCGCCAGGGCAGCCGCTTCATCATCCTCGACGAGCCGACCGCGCGGCTCGAATCCCGTGAGATCAGCCAGCTCTTCGAGCATGTCACGCGCCTCAAGAAGGAAGGCGTGACCTTCCTCTTCATCTCGCACCATCTCCAGGAGATCTACGAGATCTGTGAAGAGGTGGTGGTGATGCGCGACGGCCGGCTCATCGTCGATGCGCCGGTCAGCGAGCTTGGCCATGACGCCCTGGTCGCCGCGATGGTCGGCGAGGAGGGCGCGGCGCTGGAACCCGGCAAGGCCGGGGCCGCGGCATCCAGGGCCTCGAGAGCAGACGACGGCGCACCGCCGATCGTCCTCGATGTTGAGGGCTTGTCGGTCGATGGTGTCGTGGACGGCGCATCGATGCAGATTCGCGCAGGCGAACGGGTCGGCCTCGCCGGGCTCGGCGGATCCGGCAAGACCGAATTCGCCGAGGCGATTGTCGGCGAGCTGGTTCCGAGCGCGGGACGCATTTCTGTATCCGGCCGCGTGTTGCGGCCCGGGCGGGTGGATGTCGCCCGCGACACCGGCGTCGGCTATGTCCCTGAGGACCGCCACGCCAACGGCTTCTGCGCCAATCTTTCGGTCGAAGAGAATATGGCGCTGCCGGTGCTCCACAGGATTTCGCGCATGGGCTTCATATCGCGGGCCCGCCGCAGGCAGCTGGCGATGTCGCTGATCGAAAGGCTGCAGATCAAGGTCTCGGGCCCTACCCAGAACACCAGTGAGCTCTCAGGCGGAAATCAGCAGAAGACCGTCATGGGGCGCGCACTTGCATCCGATCCGGACGTGCTCGTCCTCGGTTATCCGACCGCGGGCGTCGACATCGCGTCGAAGCAGGCGCTGTTCGCAGTCATCGAGGCCGCGGAATCGGCGGTCCTGCTCGTCTCGGACGAGATCGACGAACTGGCGATCTGCGACCGGGTGCTGGTGATGTTCGGTGGGCGGATCGTGCGCGAGTTTACCGGAGAATGGGAGGAGCGAGAGATGGTGGCTGCGATCGAGGGGCTCGGCCAGTGAGCGTTGGTGCGCAGAAAGCTGCCGCTCCGGCAGGTGGTCCGCGGAAGGGAAAGTCGTGGTTCCAGGTCAGCGACGAGCTGGCGCTGCTCCAGCTGATCGTGCTCGCCATGATCATCGGCACGATCCTCCATCCCGCCTTCTTCACCCAGCGGAACATCGTCAACATCCTCCAGCAGTCGTCGGAACTCTCCGTGCTGGTCTTCGCGGAGGCGATCATTCTGATTGTTGGCAAGTTCGATCTGTCTCTCGAGTCGATCGTCGGGCTTGCGCCGATGGTTGCGGCCTGGCTTGTGCTCGACACGGCGCTCAACGGCTCTGGTCTCGAGGCGAACGCCTTTGTCGCTATCCTCGCTCTCTTCGCGGTTGGTGTCGCGGTTGGCCTCGTCAACGGCTTCCTGATCGTGCGAATGGGGCTCAATGCGTTCATCACCACGCTGGCGATGCTGATCCTGCTACGCGGTATCGCGATCGGCATGACCAACGGCCGGACCCTCTACGACCTGCCGGCCCCGCTCCTCTATCTCGGCAACGCGCGCTGGCTCGGTCTGCCCGCCTCGGTCTGGGTGTCGGCGATTCTCTACCTCGTCGGCTTCCTTATCCTCACCTACCACCGCTGGGGCAGGGCGCTTTATGCAATCGGCGGCAATGCGGAGGCGGCCCGCGCCGCCGGCATCCGGGTCGATCAGTATATCTGGACGGTGTTCGCCGTCGCCGGCGGCCTCGCCGCGCTCTCCGGACTGATGCTGACAGGACGAATGGCGTCGGTGCTCTCCGGCCAGGGACAGAACATGATCTTCACGGTCTTTGCAGCCGCGGTGATCGGGCGTATCAGTCTAAACGGCGGCAAGGGATCGATCATCGGCGCCCTGCTCGGTGTCATCCTTCTCGGCATCATCTCCAACATCCTCACGCTTTCGAATATCGAGACGTTCTGGATATCGGCCACCTACGGGGCGATCATCCTCTTCTCCCTGATCCTCACCCGGCTCACCTCGGGCCGGTCCTACCGAACCGACTGACCGCGCTTCGCCGCGTCGACAAAGGAAAGAACCGCTTATGGAAAAGAAGGCCGACAAACGGATCGCTGTGCTCGGGACGGGAGCAAACGGAGCTGCCTTCGGAGCCGATATGATCAATGCCGGCCTGGACGTCACCTTCATCGACCAATGGCCGGCCCATGTCGAGGCGATGCGGGCCAACGGCCTTCGGGTCGAGATGCCGGACGAAGTGGTGACCACGCCTGTCCGGGCTTTTCATCTCTGCGAGGTGGCGGAGCTCCGCGAGCCTTTCGATATCGTCCTGCTCGGCGTCAAGGCATATGACACGCGCTGGGCCTGCGAGCTGATCAAGCCGCTGGTTGCGCCGGACGGTCTTGTCGTCGGCCTGCAGAACGGCATGACCATCGACGACGTCGCGTCGATCATGGGGCCGGAACGGACGATCGGCGCTGTGATCGAAGTCGCCGCCTATATGTTCGAGCCTGGCATCGTCGGGCGTCAGACCCCGCCTTCCGGTACGTGGTTCGGCATCGGAGCCTTTGACGAGACCACACGCGGGCGGGAGGAGGAGGTCGCTTCCGTCATGCGCCATGCCGGCGCGGTCGAGATCCAGGACGACATCCGTTCGGCCAAATGGATGAAGCTGGTCGCCAATGCTTCGGAATTCCTGCCGTCCTCGATCCTCAATCTGCCGCTCGCAGAAGCCATCAAGGTGCCGGGCATTCGCGATGTGATGAGGGCATCCGGTCGCGAGACGATCCGGACGGCATTGGCGCTTGGCCAGAATCTGGTTCCGATCTTCGGAGCGGAACGCGTCGAGGCAAACGATCCGGATTCCTATGCGACGATGCTGCTCGACGCGGTGCTGTCCGGATGGACGCGCCCGGATACGAAGGTGACCGTCCTGCAGGACTGGATCAAGGACCGCCGCGCCGAGGTCGACGACATCAACGGGCTCGTCGTTCGCGAGCAGCGCCGGCTCGGTGGCAGCGCGCCGATCAATGAACGGCTTGTCGAGCTCGCCCATCAGGTCGAGAGCGGCGAGCTTGAGGCCAGTCCCGACAACGCCGATCTGCTGAGGTCGCTGCTCGCTCTCGCGTCCAGCTAGGCGCCTGCCGCGCCGAGTGACCAAAGGGTGCCCGCATGCCGAAGGCAGTGGTCACGGTGGCGGCAATTCCGAAACGTTTTAGGAATTGCACCCCGATCGGTTCAATCGCTGGCCAGGGCCGACAAAAAGCGAGCATATTCGCCACATTTTGATAGGACCACCTCGCGTTTTGCCGTCCGGGGCGAGTTTTTTGCTTGCTTTCAAAATCGCAGGCTACTTAAATCGATTTGAGTTCGACCTGAGGACGCGGAGGAAGCCTTGGATGAGGGGCATCCGCATCCCGCAAACCGTCGACCGTAGGGGGAAGAGAGACGCCTGAGATGAACGACATAGATTTGACGCCGCGCGTTGTTGAGAGCGCGGGCTCTGCCGCGCTCGACTACCATTGGAACTGGAACCGGGCGATCCCGCAGCCCGGCCATATGGGTGTCGACTTTGAAGGCC
>JAGRKY010000108.1 GCA_020442095.1 Bauldia sp. | reverse complement strand
AGACGAAGTCGCGGACGAATTCCTCACGGAGATCCTCGATGTGGATCTCCTTGATCCCCATCATCTCCGCTTTCTTGCGGGCCGGCTCGAGCTCCTCGCCCTGTCCGAGGTCGGCCGTGAAGGTGACGACCTCGGCGCCGTATGTGGTCTCAAGCCACTTGAGGATGATGGAGGTGTCCAGACCGCCCGAATAGGCGAGAACCACCTTCTTAATGTCAGCCATGCCGTTGGCGCCCCGGTTCGCAAAAATGTCGCCGGGCTTATAGGACGCGGGGCTCGTCCCGGGCAAGCCGGAGATGCGATCACGCGTCGCTTGGCCGCCGGCGGTGGAGCCGCTCGCCGAACCGGGTGAGGCCGGCTTCCAGCCGGTCATTCGCCAGCCAGGCCGGCGGGTTGGTGATGAAGAGCCGGTACCCGGCGACCACGACCGTCAGGGTCAGGCCCATGGAAAGCAGCACGTCCGACAGGAAATGGCCGCCAAACAGGATGCGGTTGAAGGAGAGCAGGGCGGCATAGACCCCGGTGACAATCGCGGTCGGGACCCGGAACTGCCTGGGGACGACCAGGGCCAGCGCCATCAGCCAGAAAGCGGAGGCGGTCTCGCCGGAGACGAAGGAGCAGTTGCTGTGGCAGTAGTCGGTGATCCGCCACACCTCGACATAGGGGGCCTTGCCGCCGAACACGTCCACCATGACCGGCCGCGGCCGGCCCCAGTGGTCCTTGAGGATGAAGTTGACCAGCAAGGCGGGCCCGGCAACCAGCGTGCCGAGCAGGAACAGGGTGACTCTCGGCGGGACGTAGCTCGGGTATTCCGGTTTCGCGAGCTTGATCACGAGATGCGCGAGCAGCCAGATGACCACCGCGATGACCGCCAGGGAACCGAGGTCGCGGAGCTGTTTGAAGAAGGCGTAGTTCCGCAGGTAGAAGCCTTTTGGCTCCTTGTAGAAGAGGCTCGAGAACCAGATGTCGACGCCGGGAAAGGCGAGGAAGAAGAGCGAGACGACGAGGACGAAGACGAGGCAGGTCGCGAGCGGATAGGCGACCGGCAGCTGCGCCATGCGGCGCCACTGGTCCTTCATCGCGCTCAGGTCCGGCTGATCCAAGGCGGCTCGTTTCTCCTCTCGGCCTCCGTTCTGGCGGGGCCCTCTGCCAAATGCCAGCCGGATCGGATAATCTGCCGGCCACGCCACGACAAGGCTTTCCTCGGATGTTAGCGGATTTCGTCCCGGCGCTGCCGGTCCTCGCCGCCTATACGGTCGCGGCGATCATTCTCGGCCTGACGCCCGGCCCGGACATGACGCTGTTCCTGTCGAAGACGGTTTCGCAGTCGCGGGCCGCGGGGCTTGCTGCCTTTAGCGGCGCCTCGACCGGCCTCGTCATCCATTCGGTGCTGATCGCGGCCGGCCTTTCGGTGCTTCTCGCCGCTTCGGTGACCGCCTTTACCATCCTCAAGGTGGTGGGCGCGGCCTATCTCGCCTATCTCGCCTGGGACGCGATCCGCCACGGTTCGGCGCTCTCCCTCGACAAGAAGGGACGGACGGAAGCGCTCCACTCCGTCTATCTCAAGGGGCTGCTGGTCAATCTCCTCAATCCGAAGATCATCGTCTTCTTCGTGACCTTCCTGCCGCAATTCGTGTCGCCGACCGACCCGGAAGCGGCGAAGAAGCTGCTTTTCCTCGGGCTGTTCTTCGCCGTGGTCAACGCGCCGATCTGCATCAGCCTGATCTTCTTCGCGGACCGGATTGCCGGCTTCCTCAAGCGCTCGCCCCGCGCGACGCGACTGGTCGACTGGGCTTTCGCCACGGTGCTCGGCGCCTTCGCCGTGCGGCTGGTGCTGGCCGAATCCCGCTAGCCGTCCTCCGGCCCGTGGCGACGCGGCGGCGTCAGGCTCGCTCCGGCAGTTCCTGAACGGCCCAGCGGTTTCCATCCGGGTCGCTCAGGTAGATGAACCGGCCCCATGGAAAGTCCTTGATCTCCCCAACGTCGAGTCCGCGCTGGGCGAGTTCCGACCTGGCCGCCTCAATATCCGCTACGACCAGCTGCAGCCCCTCGACCGAGCCCGGCGCGGCGCTCGTTATGCCCTTCCCGAGGGCGATCGAACAGGCCGACCCCGGCGGCGTCAATTGCACGAAGCGAATGTCGTCATTCACCACATGATCGTGGTCGGCGTTGAAGCCGAGTATCCCGGTGTAGAATGCCTTGGCGCGGTCGACGTCCGACACCGGCACGGCGACGAGTTCGAGTTTCCAGTCCATCGGATCCTCCTGACGGTTTGCTGTCAGGCAGGATAGGCGCCGACGCGACCGGAACATGTCAGCAGGCTTGTCAGGAGGCCGCCACGGGCAGCGCTACCCGGCGATCATCGCCTCGAGCGCCATCCGCTCGCGGATCTTCAGCCGCTCGCTCTCGCTCTTCAGCTGGCCGCAGGCGGCGAGGATGTCGCGTCCGCGCGGGGTGCGGATCGGCGAGGCATAGCCCGCCCGGTTGACGACCTCGGCGAAGCGCTCGATCTGGTCCCAGTCCGAGCACTCGTAGGCAGTGCCCGGCCAGGGGTTGAACGGGATCAGGTTGATCTTCGCGGGGATGCCCTTGAGCAGCCGGACCAGCTCGCGGGCGTCGGCGAGCGAGTCGTTGACGTCCTTCAGCATCACGTACTCGAAGGTGATGCGGCGCGAATTGGAGAGGCCGGGATAGGCCCGGCAGGCATCGAGCAGCTCGGCGATCGGGTATTTACGGTTGAGCGGCACGAGTTCGTCGCGAAGCTCGTCGCGGACCGCGTGAAGCGATATCGCCAGCATCACGCCCATTTCGGCGCCGGTCCGCGGGATCATCGGGACGACGCCCGAGGTCGACAGCGTGATCCGCCGCTTCGACAGGCCGATGCCGTCGCCGTCGGCGGCGATCGCCAGCGCTTCCTTGACGTTGTCGAAATTGTAGAG
>JAGRKY010000107.1:2666-3718 GCA_020442095.1 Bauldia sp. | reverse complement strand
CCGGCGCATCGCGTGGTGATGGCGGCGACCCCCAATACCCGCTTCTACGAGATGGCGCTGGTCGGCCCGGATATGCCGAATGTCGTGCCGCCGGTCTATGGCGCGGGCTATTCCGACCAGCCCGATGCGGTCGGCAAGGACGGCTGCGTGCCGGTGCCGGACGGGCCCGGCCTCGGTGTCGAATATGACTGGGATTTCATCGAGCGGAACGCCACCGATACGCTCACCTTCGGTGCGTCAGGCTAGGGCCAGGGACGGAGGCGGGGCATCGTCGTCCCCTTCACGCCGCCCCCGGCTAGACGGCGATCCCGTTCTTCTCCCAAAGGCGGAAGCCGCCCTTGAAGGCGTTGGCGTTGTCGCCGCGGCGACTGCCCGGCGGCAGCTTGTCGAGGAGGCGGACATTGCCGCCGCCGATGACGACATAGTCCGGTTCGGTCGCCGCCTTCAGCCGCTCGACCACGGCGAAGACCGCGTGCCGCCATTTCTTCTTGCCGAGGCGTTTCAGCCCCGCTTCCCCGACATAGTCCTCGAAGGTGCGGTGCTTCTTGTAGGGGAGATGCGCGAGTTCCATCGGCTGTGCCACCTTGTCGACGATCAGCGCGGTGCCGAGACCGGTGCCGAGACCGAGAAAGAGCATCCGCCCGCCCTCGTAGCTGCCGACCGCCTGCATCAGCGCGTCGTTGACGACCTTGACCGGGCAGCCGAAGGCGGTCTGGAAATCGAAGCCGACCCAACCCTTGCCGAGGTGGGCCGGTTCGAGCAGGGGCCGGTTATGCAGCACCGGGCCGGGATAGCCCATCGCCACGACGTCATAGTCCCAGCCCTCGGCGAGCTTCCTGACGTCGGCGACCATTTGCCCGGCGGTCATCTCCGGACCGGAATCGACCTGGCGCTTGATGCGCCGGCCGCTCGCCAGGATCTTGACATGGGTGCCGCCGATATCGATCGCCAGCACCTTCGGCGAGGCGCTTGATGCCCTCGTCCTTGCCGTCGATCGCGTGGTCGTTGCCCTAGCCATTGTCATTCCCTCCAGTCGCCGCGGCGTCCGCCAT
>JAGRKY010000107.1:0-2518 GCA_020442095.1 Bauldia sp. | reverse complement strand
CCCTGATAGGGGCGCGTGGTCGCGACCCACCGGTCGCCGACGGCGAGGACCGGATCGTCCGGAACCAGCGATGCGGTGTGGCCGTCGGGCCCGAGGCCGAGATGGACGAGGTCGAGACGCGGCGGCGAGCCGGCGACCGCCTCGAGTGAACGGGCATAGTCGGCGGCGCCGGCGCCGAGATCCGGATTCTCTACCGGCATGGCGTGAATGTTGGCCTCCGGCATCGGGACCCGCGAGAGCAGGCTCTGCCTGAGATGCATCAGGTTGCGGTCGGGGCTGTCGGCCGCGGCGACCCGTTCATCCACCTGGAAGAGCTCGATCTTGCCCCAGGGCAGGTCTTCGCCGGACAGCACCGCGAGCATGATCCACGGCGTATGGCCGCCGCTCACCGCGAAGATGAACCGGTCCCGGGCGGCAATCGCCTCGCGCGCCGCCGCGGCAATCCTTTCCGCGCTTCTCTGCGCCACGGTGCGGGCGTCGTTGAAGACCTCGACCTGCATCTATACCTCGATCAGATGGCTGTTCTGGTTCCACCGCTGGATCACGTGGTAGTCGTGCTCGAAACCGAGGACGCTGACCGTTGCCGTGCCGAGCGCGAAGAACTGGCCATCGGCCGGCGGCAGCCCCAGCCAGCAGGCGGTGAGGACCCGCAGGATATGGCCGTGGGCGAAAAGCGCCACGTCGCCGTCGGCGGCCAGCGCCTTGGCGATGATCCGCCGCGCCCTTTCGCCGACATGCTCGACCGTCTCGCCATCCGGTACGCCGTCCTTCCAGAGCACCCAGCCGGGTCTCTGCTTATGGATGTCGACGGTGCGGCGGCCTTCGTAATTCCCATAGTCCCATTCCATCAGGTCGTCGTCGATCCGCGCGCCATTGGCGTAGCCGGCGAGGCGGCAGGTCTCGACGGCGCGGATCAGCGGGCTCGACAGGACGAGCGCGAAGGGACGGCCGCGCAGGCGCCTGCCGATGGCGCGGGCGCGGGATTCGCCGGCCTTGTTGAGCGGCAGGTCGGTGCGCCCGGTATGCCGGCCCGACTTGCTCCAGTCGGTCTCGCCATGCCGGAAAAGCCAGAGTTCATGATGCTCGGCCACTGATCTGCCTCTGGTTCCCTGTCAGGGCTTGGGATTGATCCAGCCATGCGGCGGGACGATATCCTTCAGCGCTTCCTTCGGGCCCCAGGTGCCCGGCTTGTAGGGATGGACCGGTACCTTGTCGCCGAGGATCGGGTCGACGATCCGCCAGGCGATCTCGCTCGCGTCCTGGCGGGTGAAGAGCGAGTCGTCGCCGTCGAGGGCATCGCCGATCAGCCGGTCATAGGGCTCCATCTCATCCTTGACGTCGTCGCGGGCGATGAGCTCGAACTGCTCACCCTTCATCGCCTCGCCAGGTGCCTTCTTGCGCGATCCGATCGCGATGGCGACCTCCGGGCTGAGGCGGAAGCGAACGTAGTTCGACTGCCCGTCGAGATGCTCGCCGAAGGCGTCGAGCGGCGGACGATGGAGGCGGACGACCACCTCGGTGGCATGGACCGGCAGGTTCTTGCCGGCGCGGATGTAGAAGGGGACGCCCTGCCACCGCCAGGAATCGACGAAGAGGCGGACGGCGGCGAAGGTCTCGACCTGCGAATCCTTGGCGACCCCCGGCTCGTCGAGATAGCCCTCGAACTGGCCGCGGACGACATCGTGGACGTCGAGCGGCCGGATCGCCTTGAAGATCTTGACCTTCTCGTCGATCAGCCCGGCGTCGAAATCGCCGGCCGGCGCCTCCATCGCCAGGATGACGAGGACGTTCATCAGGTGGTTTTCGATCACGTCCCGGATACAGCCGACCTCGTCGTAGAAGTGGCCGCGCCCCTGGACGCCGAAATCCTCGGCCATGGTGACCTGGACGCTCTCGACGTAGTTACGGTTCCAGATCGGCTCCAGATAGGAATTCGCGAAGCGGAAATAGAGCAGGTTCTGGACCGCTTCCTTGCCGAGGTAGTGATCGATCCGGAAGATCGACTTTTCATCGAAGGCGAGGTGGAGGATGCGGTTCAGCCACTGGGCCGAGGACAGGTCCCGGCCGAAGGGCTTCTCGACCATCAATCGCGCGCCGGTGGCGCAGTCCGACTGCTGCAGCCCCTGCACCACCGTCTCGAACATGCTTGGTGGGATGGCCAGGTAGTGGAGCGGGCGCCCGGCGCCTTCGAGCGCTTCCCTCAGCCGTACGAAGGTCGAGGAGTCGCGGTAGTCGCCGCTGACATAGCGGAGCAGGCCGGCGAGCTTCTTGAAGACCTTGTCGTCGACCGATCCCTTGTCCTTCTCGATGCCGTCACGGGCACGCTCGATCAACTGGTCGAGCGTCCAGTCGTCGAAGGCGACGCCGACGACGGGCACGTCGAGCATGCCTCGCCGCACCATCGAATAGAGCGACGGAAAGATCTTCTTGTGGGCGAGGTCGCCGGTCGCGCCGAACAGCACCAGGGCGTCGGATTTGAGTGGGGTCATCGATTCTCGCTGCCAGTCTGTTGCGGGGG
>JAGRKY010000106.1:18073-19578 GCA_020442095.1 Bauldia sp. | reverse complement strand
ACGCCCATGTCATCGAGGCGATCCTCAAGCACGTCGCGCCGGGGCTCGGCTGGCGCTGAGGCCCGGGCGGGGTGCGGGGCCGATCAGGCCCAGCGTCCGGCATTCGGGCGCGAGCGGACGCGCCTGTGGGTTTAGGGCAACGAACGTTTGCTGGCGCGATTCCGGCGGTTGTCATGACCGGGTCATCTGCGCCATGCTGACCGCGACGCGGCGCTCGCTTCCGGCGGAAGAGGGCGCCACGGCCTTTCAACCATGGCTGTTGCCCCTGGCGGCGGTCGACCGCAGGGAGAGCAATCATGGTCACGACACCGACGGTGTGGAAGGACGAATTCGGCCTCACGACCTTCACCAATAGTGCGCAGCTCGATCCGGTCTTCACCGACATCGGCAACGGGCGGTTCGTCGCCGTCTGGACCGATTTCGGCGGCGGTGTCGGGAAGTTCGGGGTCAATGTCATCGCGCAGATATTCGATGCCGAGGGAAATGCGGTCGGCGATCCCTTCCTCGCCAACGAATCGGCTGCCAGTCAATTCGAGCAACAGCCGGCGGTGACGGGCCGGCCCGGTGGCGGATTTGCCGTCGCGTATTTCGACAACGAACTCGGCCTAACCGACAAGGAGCGGATCATCGTCGACATTTTCGATGTCGACGGAAACCATGTCGGCGGCAAGGTCATCCAGGCCGACGATGCCGACGCGGTGTCCAACCCGTCGATCGCCATGCGCAGCGACGGCTCCTACCTCGTCACCTATATCCGCGAGCACACCTCCGGCGACGGGACCTTCGACGTGGTCGGCCGGCGGGTCTCGTCGAGCGGGACGGTCGGCAGCGAGTTCACCATCTTCGATTCCACCGACACGTCGACGAACATGGCGGATCACACGGCCGAAACGGCGGTGCTGTCGAACGGCAGCTATGTCGTCGCCTATACGGCGCTGACGACCGACCACGACCCGCAGTTCAAGATCATCGGCCAGACCGGCGCGGTGAGTTCCGGCACCGGATTCCAGATATCGCTGAGCTCCAACGACGAAACCGACATCCAGGTCGCGGCGCTTGCCAATGGCGGGTTCGTCGCCGTGTGGCAAACCGACAATGACGGCAGCGGTTCCGGGATCAGGTTCAGCGTTTACGACAACAACGGCGCGGCGGTGAAGGCCAACCAGTTTGGCGGCGGCATCGCCGTCAACACCACGACTTCGGGTGAGCAGGTGACGCCCGATGTCACGGCGCTCGCCGATGGCGGTTTCGTCGTCGTGTGGGACGATGATCAGCGGTCCGGCACCTATGGCCAGCGCTTCGACGCCAGTGGCAACAAGGTGGGGGGCGAATTCCTCGTCCACTCGGGAACGGCCGGCGACCAGGCCGTGGCGGCCCTTTCCGACGGGCGCTTCGTCACCGGTTTCAAGACGAATGGCTCAAGCAGCGACGTCTTCGGGGCGATCTTCGATCCGCGCACCAGCCCGGTCAATGGAACATCCGGCGACGACGTGCTGACCAGTCGC
>JAGRKY010000106.1:0-17974 GCA_020442095.1 Bauldia sp. | reverse complement strand
TCCGGCGGACCCGGCAAGGACATGCTGCTCGGCAGGGGCGGCAAGGACGTCTTTGTCTTCGACGAGGCGCTGGGTGCGGCCAATGCCGACAAGATCAAGGGCTTCAAGCACAAGAAGGATTCGATCTTCCTCGACAAGGACGTCTTCGCGGCGGTCGGTACGAAGGTCAGCAAGAAGGAATATTTCGAGGGCAAGAAAGCCCACGACGGCAACGATCACATCATCCGCAAGGGCAACAAGCTGTTCTACGACGAGGACGGCAAGGGCGGGAAGAAGCAGGTTCTCTTCGCCAAGCTCGACAAGAAGGCGGTCACCGACCACCACGACTTCGACGTCGGCGACTTCGTGATCTAAGGACGGCGGGCCAGGCTCCGGGTAGCGTCCGTCTGCCCGGTATTTGAGCGTGAACCGGCGGCAATTTCCGGACTAAAGTCAACGCTCGGTTGCCGGCGCGGTACCCGCGGCTGTCATGGCCGGGTCCTCTGCGCCATTCTGTTTGCCACGTAAGGGGGGCGCCTCCGGAGAAAGGGGGCACCGCAGTTTTTCAACCACGGCTGTTGCTCCTGGCGGCGGTCTACCGCGGGGAGAGCAAGCCGATGGTCACCACACCCACCGTCTGGAAGGCGCGCGACCAGATCAACCAGTCGGGCAGCGGCTCCGAATCCGATGTCGAAATCATCGACATCGGATTCGGGCGCTACGTCGCCGTCTGGACGGAGGCTGACGGCGGGCCAGTCGCTTCCAGCATTGTGGAACCGGGCAGCGACCTGGTCGGCCAGATCTTCGATGCCGAAGGCAATACGATCGGCAGCGAGTTCCTGGTCAATTTCGGTAACCGCGTCGACGACGAGCAGGATGCCGCGCTCGCGCCACACCTTGGTGGCGGCTTTGTCGCTGCCTATGAGGACACGGATGCCCTCGGGACGTCGATCGCGATCTGGTATCTGGACGTCAACGGCGCCTTTCAGGATTTCGTGGTCATCCCGGACGACGGAACCGACACGCTCGCCAATCCGTCCATCGCGATGGCCGCCAATGGCAATTACCTGATCACCTACGAGCGATCGGACAACGCAGGCGACACCAATATCGTCGGGCGGACACTGAGCGCGGACTTCAACACGCTCAGCAACGAGTTCACGATCTTCGAATCGATCGATGTGGCGGACGATTCGACCAACCCGGAAGTCGCGGCGCTCTCCAACGGCAATTTCGTCGTCGTCTTCGAGGACGAATACCGGGGCGACGCCGCCGACATCGACGTGAAGTTCAAGATTCTCTCGGCGACCGGAACGGAAATCAGTACCCCAAGCGATGTCATCGCTGGCACCAGCAGGCTTGAAAACGATCCGCACGTCGCGGCACTGGCTGGAGGCGGTTTCGTCGTCGTGTGGCGCGACGACGAAAGTGACGGGACCGGCGACCCCGGCATCCAGGCGACCGTCTACGATAACGACGGCGTTGAGATGAACAACTTCATCCACGTCAACACGACGACCGCCGGCGACCAGAACGATCCGGAGGTGGCGGCGCTCGCCGATGGTGGATTCGTCGTCGTCTGGAATGACCCCGGCAGCGGGGTGGTCCGCGGCCAGCGCTTCGATGCCGGCGGCAACAAGGTCGGCAGCGAGTTCACCGAGAATTTCAGCGTCGAGGACAACCCGGTCGTCGCAGCGCTCAGCGACGGGCGTTTCATCGTCGGCTTCGAGGACGTCGACAACGCCCCGACCGACATCGACATCCACGGTACGATCTTCGATCCGCGGACCAGCCCGATCAACGGAACCGCCAACGCCGACGTGCTGACCAGCCGCAAGGACGGCGCGACGGTTAACGGGCTCGGCGGGGCGGACACGCTGCTCGGGCAGGAGGAGTCGGACACGCTCAATGGCGGGGACGGCAATGACTTTCTGTATGGACGTGCCAACGCCGACTTCCTTGACGGCGGCGCCAATGACGACTTTCTCGATGGCGGCGCCGGCGTCGATGACATGCGGGGCGGGGCCGGTAACGACACCTACATCGTCGACAACGCCAGCGACTTCATTCTCGAGAACGCCGGCCAAGGCACCGACTCCGTCTTCAGCAGCGCGGACTACACGCTCGGCGCGAACATCGAGAACCTGACGCTGACAGGATCGGCGGTGAACGCTGGCGGGAACGGAATCGCCAACGTTCTCACCGGACACAACGGCGTCAACCGGCTCGACGGTTTCAACGGCAACGACATCCTTCGTGGCCTTGGCGGCAACGACTTCCTGTTCGGCGGCAACAACGACGATACCCTTGACGGCGGCACAGGCGCCGACGCCATGACTGGTGGCGCTGGCGACGACATCTACTACGTTGACAATGCCGGCGACACAGTCATCGAGGCAGCCGGGCAGGGGACCGACACGGTCGCAAGCAGCGTCTCGCACATCCTCGCGGCCAACGTCGAGAACCTTGGGCTCAGCGGCACCGCCAACATCAGCGGTACGGGCAACAGCCTCTCAAACATTCTCGTCGGCAATTCCGGAAACAACGCGCTCTACGGCGGCGGCGGGGCGGACGGGCTTGACGGCAAGGGTGGCGCCGACGACATGCGGGGCGGCACCGGCGACGATGTCTACTTCGTCGACAATGCCGGTGACGGCGTCACTGAGGCGGCCGGTCAGGGGACCGATTCGGTCGCGAGCAGCGTCTCGTTCACTCTCGGGGCCAATGTCGAGAACCTGGTGCTGACTGGCTCGGCGGCGATCAACGGCACCGGCAACGGCCTTGCCAACGCGCTGGTCGGCAATGCCGGCGGGAACACGCTCGATGATGGTGGCGTCGGCGACGACATCCTTTCCGGCGGGCTCGGCAAGGACGTGCTGCTCGGCAAGGGCGGCAAGGACGTCTTCGTCTTTGCCGATCCGGTGGGGGCGGCCAATGCCGACAAGATCGTGAAGTTCAAGCACAAGAAGGACTCGATCTTCCTCGACAAGGACATCTTCGCGGCGGTCGGGACGAAGGTCGGCAAGAAGGAATACTTCGAGGGCAGCAAGGCACAGGACAAGAACGACCACATCATCCGCAAGGGCAACAAGCTCTACTACGACGAGGACGGCAAGGGCGGGACGAAGCAGGTGCTCTTCGCCAAGCTCGACAAGAAGGCGGTGACCGACCACAAGGATTTCGACGTCGGCGACTTCGTGATCTGAGAAGACGGGGCAGCACGCGCTCCAGCTTCGGTAAAGAAAGGGCTGTCGGGGGCTGGTAAACGCGCGTTTGTCGGGGCAATACTTGGCCGTCATCGCGGCGGCATACTGATGGCGTGATGATCGTGAAGCGGCGCTCGGGATCTTCGGGATCCGGGCGCCGCTATTTGGTTCAAGGGCCGTTCGCTCCTCCCGGGACCGGACGCGCAGGGGAGCAAGCCGATGGTCACTACACCTACCGTCTGGAAAGCGCGCGACCAGATCAACCAGACCGGCAGCGGGTCCGAATCCGACGTCGCGATCATCGATATCGGCCTCGGGCGCTACGTCGCCGTGTGGACGGAAGGCGACGGCGGGCCGATTGCCTCCGGCTCGGGGGGCAGCGACCTGGTCGGGCAGATCTTCGATGCCGAGGGCAATCCCATCGGCAGCGAGTTCCGGGTCAACGAGTCGTGGTTCAACGACGACGAGCAGGACGTCGCCCTCGCGCCACGCATCGGTGGCGGGTTCGTCGCGGTCTACGAGGATACCGACGTCGACGGCACGCAGATCGTGCTCGACGCCTTCGACGTCGACGGCAACTTCCTCTTCGGCAGCATGATCCAGGCCGATACCTCCACCGACACGCTTGCCAATCCGTCGATCGCGATGAATGCGAGCGGCGACTACCTGATCACCTACGAGCGATCGGCCGGCGCGGGCAACACCGACATCGTCGCGCGGATATTCAACGGGGATACCCAGGCCGTCGGCGACGAGTTCCTGATCAACAGCCTGACCACCGAGTCGACCAACCCCGAGGTGGCGGCGCTCTCCAATGGCGACTTCGTTGTCGTCATGGAGGATGAATATGGGGGGCTCGGCGATATCGACGTGGGCGTCACCATGGTCTCCGGCTCGGGTGTCGGGGTCGCCAACTTCGTCGCTTTCGGCTCCGCAGCAGAGGACGATCCGCACGTCGCCGCGCTGGCGGGAGGCGGCTTCGTCGTCGTCTGGCGCGACGAAGAAGGCGATGGCAGCGGAAATCCGGGGATCAAGGCGGCCCTCTACGACAATTCCGGTCACAAGGACGACGGCGGCACCTTTTCGGTCAACACGACGACGACGGGCAACCAGAGCGATCCCGAGGTCGCGGCGCTGGCGGATGGCGGCTTCGTGATCGTCTGGACCGATTCCGGCAGCGGCGTGATCCGCGGCCAGCGTTTCGACGCGACCGGCAACAAGGTCGGCGGCGAGTTCACCCAGAACTACAGCGTCGAGGACAATCCGGTGGTCGCGGCGCTCAGCGACGGTCGCTTCATCGTCGGTTTCGAGGATGTCGACAATGCCCCGATCGACGTCGATATCCATGGCACGATCTTCGATCCGCGCACCGGCCCGATCAACGGGACCTCCGAGGGCGAGGTTCTGACCAGCCGCAAGGACGGTGCGACGGTGAACGGGCTCGGCGGGGCGGATACGCTGCTCGGCCAGGCGGCAAACGACACGCTGAACGGTGGTACTGGCGCCGACGAGATGCGCGGGCGGGCAGGCAACGACACCTATGTCGTCGACAATGCCGGGGACAAGGTGATCGAGAATGCGGGCGAGGGAACCGACACGGTCAAGTCAAGCGTCTCCTTCATTCTCGGGGCGAATGTCGAGAACCTGACGCTGCTCGAAGCCGCCGCGGTCGGCGCTTCCCTGAACATCAACGCGACCGGCAACGGCCTCGCCAACACGCTGACCGGCAATTCGGGCAGCAACATCCTTGACGGCAAGGCCGGCGCCGACACGATGATCGGCAAGGCCGGCAACGACACCTACGTGGTCGACAATGCCGGCGACAAGGTGATCGAGAACGCGGGCGAGGGGACGGACACGGTCAAGTCGAGCATCGCCTACACGCTCGGCGCCAACCTCGAGAAGCTCGTGCTGACCGGTTCGGCGGCGATCAACGGCACCGGCAACGGCCTTGCCAATGCGCTGGTCGGCAATGCCGGCGGGAACACGCTCGATGGTGGCGTCGGCGACGACATCCTTTCCGGCGGGCTCGGCAAGGACGTGCTGCTCGGCAAGGGCGGCAAGGACGTCTTCGTCTTTGCCGATCCGGTGGGGGCGGCCAACGCCGACGAGATCGTGAAGTTCAAGCACAAGAAGGACTCGATCTTCCTCGACAAGGACATCTTCGCGGCGGTCGGCACGAAGGTCAGCAAGAAGGAATACTTCGAGGGCAGCCAGGCCCAGGACAAGAACGACCACATCATCCGCAAGGGCAACAAGCTGTTCTACGACGAGGACGGCAAGGGCGGGGCCAAGCAGGTGCTCTTCGCCAAGCTCGACAAGAAGGCAGTCACCGACCACAAGGATTTCGACGTCGGCGACTTCGTCGTCTAAGGCTGCCCGGGGGGCGATGATGCGAAAAAGCCGGCGGTGCGCCACCGCCGGCCTGTCTGTAGCGCCAGTGACCGGGGTTGCGGTCAGGCGCGTTTTATCAACTTGACGATCAGCAAGATGATGATCGCGCCGATCGCGGCCGAGATGATCGCGCCGAGGATGCCGCCGCCGAGGCTGATGCCGAGCAGCGGGAAAAGCCAGCCCGCGACGACAGCGCCGATGATGCCGAGGATGACGTCTCCGACGAGGCCGAAGCCCGCGCCACGGACGATCATGGCGGCGATGACGCCCGCGATGCCGCCGACAATGATCCAGATGATAATCGCTACGATGATGCTCGTACCTTCGCCAACTGCCGTATCCATGGGAAGCCTCCGCCCTGGTTGAAGTTCAGGTCCGACTCAATACGTGCGCGGATATGATACCGTCTTACGTTTCGCGGTTCGAATAATTCGCCGGCGAAGATCTGCCGACGGGTCTGGTCCGATAGACTTATGTTTCCAGAATCAACCGGTTACCTGCTCTTCGATACTGCTTTCGGGGCCTGCGGGATCGCATGGAAAGGAAGCGCGGTCACGGCGATGCAACTGCCTGCATCAGACCGGGCGGCGACCGAGGCGCGGATGCGGCGATGGGGCGACCGGGCCGACCAGGATGCGATTCCGGCGGAGATCGCAGGGGTGATCGGCGACCTGCGGCGCTATTTCGACGGGGCGGAGGTCGACCTCTCGACGGTCGCGCTCGACCTGTCGGAGGCGAGCGATGCGCTGCGGCGGGTGTGGGAGGAAACGCGGTGGGTCGGCTGGGGGCATACGGCGACTTACGGCGAGATCGCCAGACGGGTCGGGACCCCCGGCGCGGCGCGCTTCGTCGGCAGGGCGATGGCGATGAACCCGGTGCCGATCATCGTGCCCTGCCACCGGGTGCTGGCGAGCGGCGACCGGTTGGGCGGCTTCTCGGCCTATGGCGGGACCGTTCAGAAGGAGCGGCTGCTGGTGCTGGAGCGGACAAGGCTGGCGCTGTGAGCCGCGTCGGCGCGGCCTCGCCGACGGTCACCGCGCTTCGAAGGGGAGGCGTTCGGGGAGCGTCGGCGATTCCCGCCGCCATGGCTCGAGGAGCCGGGTGATCACGTTCGCCTTGTAGAGGTGAAAAAGCTCGTATCCGCTGATCCAGAGCTTGCCGGCGGTGGTGACGAAGCCTTCTTCTTCAAGCCGGCAAAGGAAAGCCTCGGATGCTCCGGCCTCGCGGAGCAGGTCGAGGAACCGTCCGGTCTGCGCGAGGGACGGGATATTGCTGTCGGCATAACAGACGCCATGGAACATCCAGACGCTGGCGCCGCCGGCGGCCCGATCCTCCCCTTGCATGAACACCGCGACGCAGGCGGATGCGCACATGGCGCCGTGGCGGACCAGCGTGTCGATACGCGCTTGCTCACGGATCGCGGCGAGGGCACGGATGACGTCTTCGGTCGCCGCCAGGCTACCGCCGGGGCTTTCGATATCCAGGAGAAGGCGAGAGATGCCGTCCGGTCGTTCCGACCATGCGGTGGCGATTTCCGTCGCGGTCGCGACGTCGATCCTGCCGACGAGCCGGATGACCAGAGTGTCCGGACGAATTGTCGGATTGTCGGCCCGGGTGAGCGCCTCTATCTCGGCGGCAATTCCCGTCGGCGGCAGTACCTGCATCACCGCCAGGAAACACAGTCCGAATTTGGCTCCTGCGAGCCATGACATGCGCACGCGACGCACCTTTGACGGTCGACGGGTATCTATAGAAACTCTGCGGTTGCGACAAGTCAATGGATATGTCCGACTTTAGTCGGTACACTTGCATTGCCTAGAAACAGGACTGAAGCACATGAAGTGGTGGCTCAGCGTGTTCTTCCTGATCAACGGGACGTGGGTTCCGGGATCGAATATCGATCAGCCGGGGTGGGGGCCGAGGGCCTACCAGACGGAAGCCGAATGCCTGGAGCGCAAGGCTTTCGCCGAAAAGCAGTGCCATAACTATCCGCTCGACTACCGTGCCGAATGGCGTTGTTCGTCGCCCGATCCCTTGACCAAAGTGCCCGACGACCTTGTCGGCGTCGAGTGCTGAAGGAAACCCCGGCGTCAGCGTAGGGCGGAGAGCGCGGCCTTCAGCAGGACCGCGGCCGAGGCCTCGATGCCGGGCGCCTCGCTTTCGCGCGGGCCCGCGACGTTGAGGACATCGTCGGGGCTGGCCTCGGCGAGCCAGTCGGCGACGCGCGCCGCGGCGTCGGCCGCGTCGATGTCGACGACGAGGCAGGGGCGGCCGTATCGCCCGGCGAAGGCGGCGGTGACGGCGGTCCCGGGCGAGGCGGCGAGGCCGGCGGCGGTGACGAGGATCAGTGTCCGGTCGCTGTCGCGGACGTTCCACTCGGTGCGCTCCGCCGGCTTCGCCGACGGGGTGGGGCGCAGCGACGGGTAGTCGGCGAGGATGCCCGGCGGGTCCGTCCGGTCCTCCGCCCAGCCGCCGCGCGGAACCCAGCCGCCGACCGGGAAACCGAGCCCGGAGGCGGCTTCGAGGGCCGCGCGATCGACGCCGGTCTGGCCACCCGAGACGACCTTCATATCTTCTCTCCGTAGGGACCGAAAAAATCGCGGGCTTCCGTGTCGATTCCGGTGGTCCCCGTTCGTCACGATGACGGGCGCGGAAAGCGCCGGCAACCGGAACAGAGGAGAGACGATGATGCGATTCATGGTGATCGTGAAGGCCACGAAGGATTCGGAAGCCGGCGTGAGGCCCTCCGAGGCGAGGTTCGAGGCGATGGCGCGCTACAACGAGGAACTCATCAAGGCGGGCGTCATGCTCGACGGGGCCGGGCTGAAGCCGACATCGCAAGGCGCCCGCATCCGCTTCGAGGGCGACACACGGACGGTCATCGACGGTCCCTTCACCGAGAGCAAGGAACTGATCGCCGGCTACTGGATCTTCGAGGCGAAGTCGAAGGAGGAGGCGATCGAATGGGCGCGGCGGTGCCCCAACCCCTATGATGGCGACGGCGAGATCGAGATCCGTCCCTTCTACGAGCTGGAGGATTTCGGAGAGAGCGCCGCGATCAACCATCACCGCGCCAACGAACGGGCGCTCGGCGGCGAAGCCTGAGCGGCAGGCCGCGCCGATACGGACAATGGAGATTTTTCGATGACCGGGACCACCATCCAGAAGATCGTTCCTTTCCTTTGGTACACGAGCGAAGCGGAAGAGGCGGCGCGCTTCTATGCGGGGCTTTTCCCGGATTCCCGCATCGACAGCGTCTCGTCGCTGGCAGCGGATTCGCCGAGCGGCCCGCCGGGGTCGGTGGTCGTGGTGAATTTCACGCTCTGCGGCCAGGCCTTCATGGCGATGAGCGCGGGCGAGCATCACCCGTTCAACGACGCCATTTCCTTCATGGTCAATTGCGGTTCGCAGGAGGAGCTCGACCGCTACTGGGACGCCATCCTCGCGAATGGCGGCAAGCCCCAGGCCTGCGGCTGGATCATCGACAGATACGGGCTGCGCTGGCAGATCGCGCCGACGGTACTCGGCGAGATGATGAGCGACCCGGACAAGACGAAGGCGAAGCGCGTTGCCGAGGAAATGATGTCGCAGATCAAGTTCGACATCGCGCGACTGGAGGCGGCGTTCCATGGCGGCTGACGGCGGTCCGGGAGCGGCGGCGCCAGCGCTGCGCGCGGGGCTGGCGGACTTGCCCTGCGCCAGGGAGAGGCGTAGGAGGCGAGGCTCTCAACCGCCGCGGGACGAGGTTCTCATGTCGTATATGCTGCTGATTGTCGAACAGCCGGGCGAGCGCGACGTCGACCCGAAGGAAGGCCAGCGGCGTTATGAGGTGATGCACCAGTTCGCCGCCGACCTCGATTCGAGGGGCCTGCTTGCCGCGGCGGAGTCGCTGTTGACGACCGAGGAGACCGGGGTCCGCGTCCGCAAGCGCGGGGGACGCGCCGCGACGGTCGACGGTCCCTTCGCCGAGGCCAAGGAGATCATCGGCGGCTTCTTCCTGCTCAAGGCGAAGACCCGGGAGGAGGCGGTGGCGCTCGCCGAGGAGTGTCCGGCGACGGAGTGGTCGATCGTCGAGGTGCGCGAACTCGGCCCCTGCTGGGACGGCGCGCCGCGGGCCTGAGGCAGGCCCGCCTTTTTTTCGCGCGTCCCGATCCTTTTCCTTCGCCGATTGTCGATTTCACGCCTGGCGGATCGTCGTGTTGCCGATGGTTCGCTGCACCGTGTGGCCGGCGGACCGGGATCGAATGCGAAAAGGAGAGACCAGCATGCGCGCCCATCCCTATCTGTTCTTCACCGGAAACTGCGAGGAAGCCTTCACCTTCTACCAGAGCGTCCTCGGCGGAAAGATCACCGCGATGATGAAGCACCGCGGCACCGAGGCGGAGGCCCATGTGCCGGAGGAGTGGAAGGACAAGATCATGCATGCCGCGCTCGACCTCGGCGAGGATGTGCTGATGGCCTCCGACTCGCCGCCGGCCTTCCAGGAGCCGATCCAGAGCGTCTACGTCTCGCTGCAGTTTGACGATGCGAAAGAGGCGAAGCGGGTCTTCGACGCTTTTGCCGAGGGCGGGACGATCAAGGGCGCGTTCGGACCGAACTTCTTCTCGACCGGCTTCGGCATGCTGGTCGACCGCTTCGGCGTCCGCTGGATGATGAACGGGCCGGCACCGCAGGCCTGATCGGGGCGGATGCGGGCATGGCCGACGGAGCCGCTTGCGCGGGTGAATCGAAAGTGGTCTATCGGTGGTCATGTCGACCACCGATATCCGCCCGACGATTGAAGCGGTCTGGAGGATCGAGGCAGCCAGGCTCGTCGCCGGCCTCGTACGGATGGTGCGTGATGTCGGCCTTGCCGAGGAACTCGCCCAGGACGCGCTCGTGACGGCGCTCGAGGCATGGCCTAAGACCGGCATTCCCGACAAGCCCGGCGCATGGCTGATGGCGACCGCGAAGCGGCGCGCCGTCGACCGTTTCCGCCGCAACCGGATGGCCGAGCGCAAGCACGAGGAAATCGCCTACGGGCTCGAACAGGACCAGGCGATGACGCCGGACCCGGCGATTGCCCTTGACGATCACGTCGGCGACGACCTGCTTGGCCTGATCTTCACCGCCTGCCACCCGGTGCTGCCGGCCGAGGCGCGGGTGGCGCTGGCGCTCCGCCTGCTCGGCGGACTTTCGACCGACGAGATCGCCCGGGCCTTCCTCGTTGCCGAGCCGACGATGGCGCAGCGGATCGTGCGGGCCAAGCGGACGCTCGCCGAAGCGGGCGTCGCCTTCGAGGTACCGCGCGGCGAGGAGATGACGACGCGTCTCGGCTCGGTGCTCGAGGTGATCTACCTGATCTTCAACGAGGGATACGCGGCGACCGCGGGCGACGACTGGATGCGGCCCCAGCTTTGCGACGAGGCGCTTCGCCTCGGCCGGATCCTCGCCGAGCTGACGCCCGATCGGGCCGAGGTGCACGGGCTCGTGGCGCTGATGGAGATCCAGGCCTCGCGCTTCGCGGCGCGGACCGGCGCCGATGGCGAGCCGATCCTGCTGCTCGACCAGGACCGGGCCCGCTGGGACCAGCTCCTGATCCGGCGCGGGCTCGCCGCGCTGGCGCGGGGCCAGGCGATCGCCGAACCGCCCGGACCCTATCTGCTGCAGGCGGCGATCGCGGCCTGCCACGCGCGGGCGCGAACGGCCGAGGCGACGGACTGGGTGCGGATCGCAGCGCTCTATGCGGCGCTCGCCCAGATCGCGCCGTCGCCGGTGGTCGAGCTCAACCGGGCGGTGGCGCTCGCCTTCGCCTTCGGGCCGGAGGCGGGGCTGCAATGCCTCGACCCGCTGCGCGAGGAGAAGGCGTTGAAGGACTATCACCTGCTGCCGAGCGTTCGCGGCGACCTGCTCGAGAAGCTCGGGCGCGGCAGCGAGGCGGAAGCGGAGTTCCTGAAGGCGGCGGCGATGACCCGCAATGCCCGTGAGCAGGCGCTGCTTCTCGCCCGGGCGGCGAAGGCAAGCGACGCGAAGGCGTCCCGGACGGGCGTGGGGAGGACAGGATGAAGTCACGATATCTCGCTGCCGCTATCGCGGTTCTTGGATTGGGGATCGGTGGACCGGGGATCGGGAGTCTCGGCGGCCTCGGAGTGGGGATCGGCATTGCTGCCGAGCAATCGCCCGTGGAATTCTTCGCCCATGCCGATCCCGCCAAGGGCGCCCGCACGTTCAACAAGTGCAAGGCCTGCCACACGATCGAGGAAGGCGGTCCGGCGCGGGTCGGCCCGAACCTCTGGGGCGTGATCGGCCGGCCGGTTGCCTCCAAGGAGGGCTATTCCTACAGCACTGCGATGCTGGCCCAGGGCGGGACCTGGACGGTTGACCGGCTTTTCGTCTACCTGGCCAATCCGCGCCAGGTCGTGCCAGGGACGGCGATGACCTTCGTCGGGCTGCCGAAGCCCCAGGAGCGCGCTGATCTCATCGCCTATCTCAACCAGAACAGCGGGTCGCCGGTCGATCTGGTCGCGGCTGCGCAAGAGGGGGCTGCCGCGCCGCAATAGCGCCGGGAAAGCCGGGAGGTGAAGCCATGACAGCGAGCGACATATGGCCGAACGGCATGCCCGAGGTCGGCCAGACGGCAAGCCGGTCCCGTGCGGTGACCAGCCGGGACATAGAGCTGTTCACAGACATCAGCGGCGACCGCAATCCGCTGCACTATGACGAGGAAGCGGCCAGGGCGACGCGCTTCGGCGGGATCGTCGTGCAGGGCGGCGTGACCAGCGCCATCCTCAACGCGGTGGTTGCCGAGGACCTGCCGGGACCGGGCACCGTGTTCCTCGAGGTGCGCTGGAGCTTCAAGGCGCCGGTCCGGCCGGGCGATACGATCACCGGCGAGGTGGAGGTGACCAAGTCGCGGGCCGACAAGCCGATCACCGAGTTGAAGACCCGCGTCGTGCGTGACGACGGGACGGTCGTCCTCGAAGGTGACGCGGTCTGCTACACGATGCCGATGCCTAAAGTATAGAACGCAACAGGAACAAATAAAATCGAGCGATTGTTATTTGTCCGTTAGGTTCAACAGGCATAAAATGAAGGTTTGGGTAGGGACAAAGCGGTTGTTCCGGCGTTTGTAGCGTAAGAGGAGAGACAATGGCCGCGCGTGCGTATTGGCAGGGCCAGATCAGGCTGGCGCTCGTCTCCATTCCCGTTCAGGTGTTTCCCGCCACCAAATCGGCGGCGCGGATCAGCTTCAACCAGATCCACAAGCCGAGCGGCAAGCGCATCCGCTACCAGAAGGTGGTGCCGGGCGTCGGCGAGGCGGCACCCGAGGATATCGTCAAGGGCTACGAGGTGGAGAAGGGCAAGTATGTCCTGATCTCCGAGGAGGAGATCGACGACATCAAGCTCGAGGCCAAGAAGACGCTGGACCTGATCCAGTTCGTCGACGCGGACGAGGTCGAGCTGCTCTACGTCGACAAGCCCTATTACGTCTCGCCGGAAGACGACGAGACGGCGGGCGAGGCCTATGTCGTGTTGCGCGACGCGCTGAAGGAGACCGGCAAGGTCGGCATCGGCCATATCGTGGCGCGGGGCCATTCCAACCTCGTGGCGCTCCGGCCGAGCGGCAAGGGGCTGATGATCGAGACGCTGCGCTACGCCGACGAGGTGCACAAGCCGGACGCCTATTACGCCGACGTTCCGGACGCGAAGCCGGACAAGGAGCTGCTGTCGCTCGCCGAGGAACTGATCGAGCGGAAGGCCAAGCCCTTCGATCCGAAGGCGTTCAGCGACCCCTATGAGGCGGCGCTGCGCGAGCTGATCGACGCCAAGATCGAGGACCGGCCGCCGGAATCGATCGACGAGCCGCAGATCGGCGCGAAGGTGATCGACCTGATGGAGGCGCTGAAGAAGAGCGTCGGTGGCAAGGCCTCGACGACGACCAGGAAGGCCGCCGCTTCGGCGAAGAAGCCGGCGACCAAGAAGACGCCGGCCGGCAAATCCTCTGCCGGCAAGGCGCCGACCGCCAAGAAGGGCGGGACGCGCGGTCGGCGCGCTGCCTGATTGTCCGGCACGACGGGGGAGACGATCGGAGAGCAGTCCGCAGCCGCCGGTGACCAGCAAAGCGGGGCCGAAGCCGAACTGCTGACGCGCGGTTTCATCGGGCGGCCGTGGCCGACGATCCTGCTCGCGACCTTCGCCGGGATGCTGACGATGTCGGTGGCGATCCTGGCCGGCCTGCCCATGATCGTCTCGACGGCCGCGTTGTTCGTCGGCATCTTCCTGGTCTTCGGGTTCCGGACCGGCGACATGGGCTATCGCCTCACGCCGGAAGGGCTCGCGCGGTCGTTCCGGCCGCTGGCGGCGCGGCTCGTGAAGCTTCCCGGCCGCAAGCAATCCTTTCGCTTCGAGGACATGCGCTTCTACCGGCGCGACCGCGACTGGTCGCGCTACCGGGCGCAGGAGGTCGAGTCGCTGGTGATCGGTGTCCGCAAGCCGCCCTACCGGATCGTCATCCACGACATGATCGACAAGGCGGCCTTCGGCGAATTCGCCGACCTCTTCGAATCCTTCGCGGCGCGGGCGCCGCGACCGGTCGAGCGACGGCCGGGCTTCTACCAGACGATCTGGGCGAAGCTGGTGACCTTGGTCTTCGCGGTCTTCGCGGTCGCGCTGGTCGCCGCCTTCTTCGCCGGGATACTGAGCCCGACGGGCATCTTCCGGCTGCTGATCGTCATCATCCCCGGCGTGATCTACATGGCATGGCGGGTGACGCGCGGACGGCGGCAGGAACCGGTGGCCGGGGAAGGCGAGACGGGACCCTGATGGCGAAGGCGTCGGAACGGCTCGGCAGCTACCGGGCGAAGCGCGATTTCCGCAAGACCGCCGAGCCGAGCGGCGAAGGTGCGCGCCGCCGGGCGGGCGGCCATCGCTACCTCATCCAGAAGCACGACGCGACGCGGATGCATTTCGACTTCCGGCTGGAACTCGACGGGGTGCTGCTGTCCTGGGCCGTCCCCAACGGGCCGAGCTACGACCCCAAGGACAAGCGGCTCGCCGTCCATGTCGAGGATCACCCGCTCGACTATGGCGATTTCGAAGGGACGATCCCGAAGGGCGAGTATGGCGGCGGCACGGTGATGCTGTGGGACGAGGGGACCTGGGAGCCGGTCGGCGACGCCGAGGCGGGGCTCGAGAAGGGCGACTTCAAGTTCATCCTCCACGGCGAGCGGCTGCGCGGCAAATGGGTGCTGGTCCGGATGAAGCCGAAGCGCGGCGAGCGCTCGAAGCACGAGAACTGGCTGCTGATCAAGGAGAAGGACGCCTTCTCCGGCGAGGAGACGAAGCCGATCACCGAGCGCGCGACGACCAGCGTCAAGAGCGGCCGGACGATGGAGGAGATCGCCGCCGGCAACGTCGAATGGAAGGATGCGGGCTTCAACATCAAGCCCGGGAAAGCCGGCAAAGCAAAAGCATCGCCGAAGCTTGCCCGGCCGACGTTTGTCGCGCCGCAGCTTGCCTCACTGGTCGATGCGCCGCCGCGGGGCGACGACTGGATCCACGAGATCAAGTACGACGGCTATCGGGCAATCGCCGCGATCGGCGGCGGCGAGGCAGCGATCTACACCCGACGCGGCCTCGACTGGACCGACACGTTCCGGCCGCTGGTGCGTCCGCTCCTCGACCTGCCGTGCCGGGCGGCGCTCCTCGACGGCGAGGTGACGGTCACCGACAAGGACGGCCGCACCGATTTCGGGGCGCTGCAGGACGCGCTCGGCGAGGGCAAGGGCCGGGGCATCGAGTATCACGTCTTCGATATCCTCAGCCTCGACGGCGAGGACCTCCGGAACCTGCCGCTGATCGAGCGGAAGGCGCGGCTTGCGAAGCTTCTCGCCGACCAGCCGCGCGCCGGCCCGCTCTACTATTCCGACCACCTGGTCGGCCGCGGCGACAAGATGTTGGCCGAGGTCTGCGCGATGGGGCTCGAGGGGATCGTCTCGAAACGAGCGGATTCGCGCTACCGGTCCGACCGCGGCAAAAGCTGGCTCAAGTCGAAATGCGGCTTCGGCCAGGAGTTCATCATCATCGGCTGGCGGCCCTCGACGGTGAAGGCGCGGCCGTTCTCGTCGATCCTGCTGGCGACGCGGGAAGGGGGCGAACTGACCTATCGCGGCCGGGTCGGCAGCGGCTTCGGCGAGCGGGAACTCGCCGCGCTCTGGCCGGAACTCGAAAAGCGCGAGGTCAAGACGCCGCCGGCCGCGGACGTTCCGGCCGACGCCCGGCGGGATGCGCATTTCGTCCGGCCGGAGCTGGTGGCGGAGATCGCCTTTCGCGGCTTCACCGACGACGGGGCGATCCGCCAGGGAAGCTTCAAGGGGCTGCGCAAGGACAAGGCGGCGCGCGAGATCGTCGCCGAACTGCCGGGCGGTGGTGGTAAGGTGGCGCGCGGCCGCAAGGCCATGACCGCGGGCAAGGGGGCGGCGAAGACGAGCGAGATCGTGATGGTCGACGATGCCCGGGACGACAAGGCGGTGACGATCGAGGGTGTCCGGGTGACCCATCCGGACAAGGTGATCTTTCCCGGCCAGGGGATCACCAAGCGGTCGCTGGCGGCGTATTTCCTCACCGTGGCGGACTACATCCTGCCGCATGTCGCGGACCGGCCGCTGAGCCTCGTGCGCTGCCCCGACGGGGCGGATGGCGACTGCTTCTTCCAGAAACACGCCTCGCCCGGCTTCCCCAAGGCGTTCAAGCCGGTCCGGATCAAGGAGAAGGAGGGGAGCGATCTCTATCTCTATATCGAGGACGTGAAGGGGCTGGTCGCCTGCGTCCAGATGGGGGCGCTGGAACTCCATATCTGGGGCTCCCACAACGACACGATCGAGAAGCCCGACCGGCTGGTCTTCGACCTCGACCCGGACGAGGGGATGGACTTTTCCGTGGTGAGGGCCGCGGCGCGGGACATGCGCGACCGGCTTGCCGCGCTCGGCCTCGAGACCTTCCCGATGGCGACTGGCGGCAAGGGCATCCACGTCGTCGCGCCGCTTGCGCCGCGCTATGGCTGGGAGGAGGTCAAGACCTTCGCCGAGGCGCTGGCGCGGACGGTTGCCGCCGACGAGCCGGACAAGTATCTCGCCGTCGCGACCAAGGCCAAGCGGACCGGGCGCATCTTCATCGACTATCTGCGGAACGGACGCGGGGCGACGGCGATCTCGCCTTTCTCGCCGCGGGCGCGCAAGGGCGCACCGGTCGCCTGGCCGGTGTCGTGGCAGGCGCTGTCGCGACTGTCCGACGCCCGGCCGGCGAATGTCGAAAACGCCGCCGCTCTTCTCAAGCGGCAGAAGGCCGATCCGTGGGAAGGCTATTTCGACGTCGACCAGGTGCTGCCGCTGGAGCGGCTGAAGGCGGGTTGAAGACCCGCCCTAGTTCTGCTTGGCGGGCTTCGGCGTCTTCGGCTTCAGCACGACGGCGCTCGCCATGTGCTTGCTGTCCTGCATGGTCCAGGTGACGGCGACGCGCACGCCCGGCTTCAGACCGGGGTCCTTGAAGTCGGCGGGGAGGAAGTAGACGGTGTCGGGCTTCTTCTTCTTGCCGGCGAGGGTGAGTTCGTGCTTGGCCGCATCGAAGGTCTTCACCTTGCCGACGGATTCGTCGGCGGCGGCGAGGCCGGCAGTCGCTACGGTCATTGCGGCAACCAGCGTTGCCGAGGCAAGGAGGCGTTTCATTCGGGGCTCTTCCTCGATCGATCCGGCCGAGACCGCCGCCGGCCTGTCCAAAAAGGCAAAACTCCAAATACGGCCCGGAGGGGCCGCTCGGAGGGTCTCTGTCGCGCCGAGATTTACGACCCTCAGCCGCCGGACCCAAGCGAAAAAAAGAAAAATTCCGGCCGCCCGGAAATGCCGGGAATTCGCCGCATTCCTGTATTTCCGGCGAGACCACAACCGACTTGCGCCGGGCGTTTGCGTATGAGAACATATATAGAACAAAAAGCATCGAGACGAGCACACACCTGTGGACAGAGGCAGGGGCGCGGGCGACGCAGCGGTGCGAAAGGCGTAGGCTGAGTGACGAGATTGCGCGACGTGGTTCGCGCCGGCGACCGTTCGGGCGCCCGGCGGGCGATGCGCGGGAAAGAAGAAAGGTCAAAGCGATGGCGGGTAGTGTCAACAAGGTCATTCTGGTCGGAAATCTCGGCCGCGACCCCGAAGTCAGGCGGCTGAATTCCGGCGCGCCGGTGGTCAACCTGCGCATCGCGACCTCGGAGTCGTGGCGCGACAAGAATTCCGGCGAGCGCCAGGAACGCACCGAGTGGCACAGCGTCGTCATCTTCAACGAGAACCTTGCCAAGGTCGCCGAGCAATATCTGCGCAAGGGCTCGAAGGTCTATGTCGAAGGCCAGCTCCAGACCCGGAAGTGGC
>JAGRKY010000855.1:560-2697 GCA_020442095.1 Bauldia sp. | reverse complement strand
GTGCCGACCGCCCGCGCCGCCGTCGGCCGGCCGATATGGGCGGCGATGTCCGAATAGGTCGTCGCCTTGCCGAACGGCACCCTGAGCAGCGTCTCCCAGACCCTGAGCTCGAAATCCGAGCCGATCATCACGATTCGGAGCGGCCGGTCGGGCCGCCAGGTCTCCGGGTCGAAGATGCGACTGACATAGGGCGCGGTGGCGACGGCATCCTCGACGTAATGCGCCTTCGGCCAGCGCGCCTGCATGTCGGCGAGCGCCGATCGCTCGTCGCCCGGATCGGCGAAGGCGACGCCGGCAAGGCCGCGGTCGGTGACCATGATCAGCGACTGGCCGAAGGGCGAGGGATGGAAAGCGAAGCGGAGCACCAGCCCGGCGCCGCGCGCCTTGTAGTCGCCCGGCGTCATCGCCTCATGGGTGACGAAGAGGTCGTGGAGGCGGCCCGGCCCCGACAGCCCGACCTCGTAGGATGCATCGAGCACCGAGGCCGAATCGTCGAGGAGCGAGCGGGCGTGATCGAGGGTCAGCGCCTGGACGAAGGCCTTGGGCGAGAGCCCGGCCCAGCGCGTGAACAGGCGCTGGAGGGCGAGCGGCCGCATGCCGACAACCTCGGCGATCCGCTCGAGCGACGGCTGGTCGCGCCAGTTGCCGGAGATGTATTCGATGGCGCGGCGGACGACCTCGTAGTCGCTCGCGAGCTCCGGGCGCTGGACGGGCATCGGCGGCACCTCGACGGTCAGGGCAGACTGGGCGAACTGGGCGGAAAGCGTGGAAAGGGACATTTCGACCCCGCTGGTCAGGTTCATGCTGCCCCCGACCTAGGCATCCCGGCAAGCGGGCGCCACCCGATTCTTGCACCTGCCCCAGTGTTCGAGATCGAAGCGGTGCTCGCGTTCAGACCGGATGCGCCCGGGCCTCGGCCAGCGCCGAGGACAGGGCCGTGGCGAAGGATTCGCGCTCGTGGGGGCCGAGGAAGCTGGCGATCGGGTAGCGCCGGCCATGCGAGGTGAGGTTGACGCCGGTGACCCCGATCTCGGGGTGGTGGTCGACCTCGAGCCGCGCCCAGTAGGGATTGAGGGTGAACTCGGTCCATTTCCCGTTCGGCGTCGTGCGGCGGACCATCAGCCGGTCGCGGAAGACGACGACATCCTCGGAGGCGCGCGCCGCCCGGTAGTTCATCCGGAAGGCGAACTGGACGAGGAGGATGTCGAGGCCGAAGAAGCCGACGATCGGCCAGGCGCCCATCATCCAGAAGGCAAGGCCGGCGGTGAAGGAGCAGGAGACCAGCGCCAGCATGACCAGCATGAAGCCGGTCGGGCTGAGCGAGCGATGCGGGGTCAGCCGCGCCGCGAAGATCGGCTCGTTCTCGACGTCGCTGGTGACATTGCCCGAGGTCATGGAGACTAAGTATAGACATGGGCGGGGCGATTCAAAGCGGCAGATTGGTCGCGGCAGGAGCGCGCGGGAAGCGGCGAAGGGGCGGAACGGGATTGGCCAGGACACCACGGACATCGGCGTCGACGACGCGGCGGACGGCAGTGACGGCCCGCAAGCCGGCCGGTGCGGGCAAGCCGCCCGCCAGGGCACGGAAGATGCCGCGCGCCGACATCGTCGAGATGTTCGCGCGGTTTCAGAAGGCGATGCCCGAGCCGAAGGGAGAGCTCCATTACACCAACCCCTTCACGCTGCTCGTCGCCGTCGTGCTGTCGGCCCAGGCGACCGACGCCGGGGTCAACAAGGCGACGCCGGCGCTCTTCGCCGCCGCCGACACGCCGGAGAAGATGGCGGCGCTCGGCGAGGCGAAGGTCACCGAGCTGATCCGCACCATCGGCCTCTNNGCCTCTTCCGCACCAAGGCGAAGAATGTCGTCGCCCTGTCGCGGAAGCTTCTGGCCGAATACGGGGGCGAGGTGCCGCGCGACCGCGACGCGCTCCAGACCCTGCCGGGGGTAGGCCGCAAGACGGCGAATGTCGTGCTCAACATCGCCTTCGGCGAGCCAACTATTGCCGTCGACACCCATATCTTCCGGGTCTCGAACCGCACCGGCCTCGCGCCGGGCAAGACTGTCGACGCGGTCGAGGCGGGGCTCGAGAAGGTGGTGCCGGCCGAATACCGGCTCCATGCCCATCACTGGCTGATC
>JAGRKY010000855.1:0-496 GCA_020442095.1 Bauldia sp. | reverse complement strand
TCTGCCGCTATCCGGCCAAGACGGTTTGAGGCGGGGCGGTTGCGCGACAGGGCGCGGCAGCTATAGTCCGCCGGCCTTTTCAGCCAATCTTTCCGACGGATCCCCATGACCGAACCGAAATTCGACGCTCTCTGCATCGGCAACGCGATTGTCGACATCCTCGCGCGCGCCGACGACGACTTCATCGTCGCCGAGAAGCTCCACAAGGGCACGATGCACCTGATCGACGCGGATCGCGCCGAGAGCCTCTACGCGGCGATGGGGCCGGCGATCGAGGCTTCCGGCGGTTCGGCCGGCAACACCGCGGCCGGCATCGCCTCCTTCGGCGGCAAGGCGGCTTTCATCGGCAAGGTCGCGGACGACCAGCTCGGCGACGTCTATGCCCATGACATGCGGGCGATCGGCGTCCATTTCGACACGGCGCGGCTCACCGGCGACGCGCCGACCGCCCGCTCGATGATCCTGATCACCCCGGACGGCGAGCGGACGATGAACA
>JAGRKY010000854.1 GCA_020442095.1 Bauldia sp. | reverse complement strand
CAGTCGTGGCAGATGGAGAATCGCTGGAAGACGATGGACGCCGGCCAATACAACCACGGCTTCGCGGTCAACTGGATGCGCAAGGACCTGGCCATCGCCACCGAGGAAGCGCGCGGCAACGGCGCCAGACTGCCGGTCGCGGCGCTCGTCGACCAGTTCTATGGCGAGGTCCAGGCGATGGGCGGCGGCCGCTGGGACACCTCGAGCCTGCTCGCGCGGCTGATGCGGGACTGACCGTTCCCCGCTGACGCCTTTTCGTCCAGAGGGCGATCGATGAAGGCCAGCCCTGTCGATCCACAGGCGATCATCGCCGAGCTGAGGTCCCTCGGCTCGGAGGCGAACCGGGTCGGCATGGCGCGCTACGGCATCAACATCGACCGCGCCTTCGGCGTATCGATCACCCAGCTCCGGCCGATCGCCCGCCGGCTCGGCCGGGACCACGACCTTGCCACGGCGCTGTGGGCGAGCGGTTATCACGAGGCACGCCTGCTCGCCGCCTTTGTCGACGAGCCGGCCAAGGTGACGTCCGCCCGGATGGACGCCTGGGCCGCCGATTTCGATTCCTGGGATCTGTGCGATCAGGTCTGCTCGAATCTCTTCGCCAGGACGCCTTTCGTCGGGGAGAAGATCGCCGCGTGGGCCGACGACGATCGGGAATTCGTCCGGCGCGCGGGATTTGCCCTCCTTGCCGCCCATACGGTGCATGGCAAGGGCGTTCCCGACGAGCGTTTCGCCGCCTTCCTCCCGCTGGTCGAGCGCCATGCCTCAGACCCGCGCAACTTCGTGAAGAAGTCCGTCAACTGGGCGCTCAGACAGATCGGCAAGCACTCCATGGCGCTTCACGCGCCGGCGCTTGAGCTGGCCGAACGGCTGGCCGGGTCGGACGACAGGACGGCGCGCTGGATCGGGCGCGACGCCGTGAAGGAGCTGAGCGACCCGGTCCAGATCGACCGTATCCGCCAGCGCGACGCGAAGCGCTAGCGCGCGTAGGTGAACATGGCGCAGATGTCGTCCTGCTCGAGCGGATTCTCGGCCAGGGTCGGCTGGTCGGGACCGTCGAAAGCAAGAAGCGTCAGCGTCGTGCCGACCTGAGCCAGAGCGACATAGTTCGGCCCCTGGTCTGGGCCGCAGAGGTAGTTGCCGTTCAGCAGTTCCGGATTGGCGGCGGGATCGATGGCGAACAGGCGGGGCGATCCGGAGATCGGCTTCAGGCCGATGCTGGCGCTGTTCTGGAACTTGATCGCGCCGCCCGAAACGGTGATGTCGCCGGTGATGGACATCGCCGTGTTGCTGACCGCGGTCCATTTTCCGTTCGCGTCGAGGGCCAGTGCCGGAGATACCGCAACCGCGCCTATCGCCAGGGCCGCAAGCGTCCGTTGAAACAGCCAGGTCATGCCGTCGCCTTTTCCTTGTCGAGGGGAATGTAATTCAGCGGGAGCGTCGTCGTATACTTGATCTGCTCCATCGCGAAGGTGGTCGAAACGTCGGCTATGTCGATCTTCGAGATCAGCCGCTTGTAGAAGGCATCATACGCCTCGATGTCGGGTACGACGACCCGCAACAGATAATCCACCTGTCCGGCCATCCGATAGAATTCCGCGACCTCCGGCATATCGCGGATCACCTCGGCGAAGCGGCGCAGCCACTCGTCGTTATGCTGATTGGTGGTGATGGCGACGAAGGCGGTCACCCGCGTGTTGATCTTCTTCGGGTCGAGCAGCGCCACCCGGCGGGTGATGACGCCCTCCTCCTCCAGCTTCTGGATGCGCCGCCAGCAGGGTGTGGTCGACAGCCCGATGCGGCGGCCGATCTCGGCCACCGGGATCGTCGCATCCTCCTGGAGTATCTGCAGTATCTTCCTGTCGAGGCGGTCAACCATGCCCGAACTCTCCGCGAGAACGAATTTGCTTAAACGCCGATATACAGGGACATGATCCTAAATTCATCATCAATAATTCCCGAATAGGGTAATTTTTTCGAATTCAGGGAGCAGCCGCTTCCAGCTCCCGCGCCACCCTGTCGCGCAGGACCGGCAGCAGCTCGGCCTCGAACC
>JAGRKY010000105.1 GCA_020442095.1 Bauldia sp. | reverse complement strand
TATGCGGTGGAGATCACCGAGCAGAAGGCGCTGGAAGCCCAGATGGCCCAGAGCCAGAAGATGCAGGCGGTCGGCCAGGTTGCCGGCGGCATCGCCCACGACTTCAACAACGTGCTGACCGCGATCATCGGCTTCTCGGATCTGCTTCTCGCCAACCACCGGCCGAGCGACCCGTCCTTCCAGGACATCATGAACATCAAGCAGAATGCCAACCGGGCCGCGGGGCTCGTCCGGCAGCTGCTTGCCTTCTCGCGCCGACAGACGCTCAGGCCCCAGGTGCTGCAGCTCAGCGACCTGCTGTCGGACATCACCATCCTGCTGACCCGGCTGCTCGGCGAGAATGTCAAGCTCGAGGTCGTGCATGGCCGCGACGTGTGGCCGATCAAGGCCGACCTCAACCAGCTCGAACAGGTGGTCATCAACCTCGCCGTCAACGGCCGCGACGCGATGCCGGGCGGCGGCACGATGACGATCCGGACCAGCAACCTGCCGGCGGCCGAGGTGAGCCGCTTCTCCTACCGGCCGCTGCCGGTTGTCGACTATGTCCTGCTCGAGGTCGAGGATACCGGCACCGGCATGCCGCCTGAGGTCCAGGAGCGCATCTTCGAGCCCTTCTTCTCGACCAAGGAAGTCGGCAAGGGGACCGGCCTCGGCCTTTCCACCGTCTACGGTATCGTCAAGCAGACCGGCGCCCATATCTTCCTCGACAGCGAGCTCGGCAAGGGCACGACCTTCCGGGTCTTCTTCCCCCGTCACGTCCCGGCCGAGGGCGAGCTTCCTGCCGCGGCGGCGCAGCCGCAGGCCGAGATCGCCGACCTCACGGGCACCGCGAATATCCTGCTCGTCGAGGACGAGGAGGCGGTGCGCGCCTTCGCCGCCCGGGCGCTCGCCTCGCGCGGCTACCAGGTCTACGAGGCCGCCTCCGGCGTCGAGGCGCTCGACGTGATGGAGGAGGCGGGCGGCAAGATCGACCTCGTCGTTTCCGATGTGGTTATGCCGGAGCTTGACGGGCCGTCGCTGCTGCGCGAATTGCGCAAGACGCGGCCGGAACTGAAGATCATCTTCGTCTCGGGCTATGCCGAGGAAGCCTTCAAGAAGAACCTGCCGGAAGGCGAGAGCTTCCGCTTCCTGCCCAAGCCCTTCTCGCTGAAGGAGCTCGCCATCGCGGTGAAGGAGACGCTCGGGCGGTGACCCGCTAAAGCACGAAGTCGTCGTCGTGCAGCGTCGTCACGCCCTTCACCTTGATGGCGAAGTCGGCCCTGCCGTCGCCGTTGATGTCGCCCTTGACGATCGTGCTGCTGCTCTTCTCGACGATCTTGAGCTCGCCCTTGTTGCCGCCGAAGCCGGAGGCGCCGATGAACTTGAAGTCGTTGTCGTGACCACCCTTTTTTGCATCGATGCCGGAAAGATCGATGCGGTCCCCCTCGCTTGCGTCGAAGTCGCCGATGATGTCGGCGGCCTTCTTGCGCGAGTCCTTCTTGCTGTCGAAGACGAAGAGGTCGCCGCCGGCATCTCCGAACAGGAAATCCTTCTTGCGGCCGCCGTCGATGAGGTCGTTGCCGGTCCCGCCGCGGATGGTGTCCCGGCCCGAGCCGCCATAAAGGGCGTCCTGCCCCGCCTCGCCCCACAGGAAGTCGTCGCCCGAGCGGCCGGATAGCGTGTCGCCGAAGATGGTGCCGACGATCTGGTCGTCGAGACCGGAGCCGCTATGGTCGATGCCGGCAGTGCGCGGATCAAAGATCTGGGCAAGGATCTGGTCGGCGCCGACGCCGGCGATCGGGTCGGCGGTCTCCCCATGGATGAGAACGAAGCGGCCGTCGGCGAGGGTGGCGGAGTAGAGGTCCGTATTGATTTCGTCATGCCCGCTGACGACGCGGAAGGCGGCCCCCACCGCGTTGCCGTCGGCGTCGTAACGCTGTCCGTCGACTTCGATCGTCACGCCGAGGTCGAACGTCTGAAACCAGGCAACGACGAAACCGCCGTCGGCAAGCGAGGTTATGGTTGGAAAGCCGCTGAAAACGGGTGTGCCGCCGTCGTAGACGGTAAAGGCGCCGCCGATCGGCGTGCCGTCGGCCTCGAAGATCTGGGCACGAATCTGCGCCTCGGTGTAGGCATCATTCGCCGTCATCCAGGTGACCGCGAAGCGGCCGTCGGCCAGTGCCGTCACGGCGGCGTCGCTCTCGTTTCCCGCATAAATCGGATCAAGTGCGATGGTGGGTGTCGCGAGATCGCCGTCGCCGCCCAGGATCGCGATCTCGACTTGTGTTTGGGACGCAGCGGCAAAATGTGTTGCGACGACGACGAAACCGCCGCCGGGCAGCGCCGTGAGGTCGTCGAGCTTGTACGTGTCCGTCGCCGTCGCGACGAAGACGGGGGTCGCGTCGCCGAGTGGCGTCCCGTCCGATCCGATCGCGCGGACGAAGACCGACTGCTCATCGCTTGGACCGCTGTTGAGACCCCAGGCGGCAGCGAAACCTCCATCGGCAAGTTCGACCACCTGGCCGAGCTGGATGACGTTGACCAGCGGCTCGCTGACCGCGAAGGGATCGCCGACCGGGTTGCCGTCGAAGTCGTAGCGGAGGGCCATCAGCGTGGCGCTGGCGTCGCTGCCATCCGTGACGACATCCGCCCAGGTGGCCAGGAAGCCGGTGCCGGCCAGGGGGGCGATCGACGCGAAGACAGCGGTATGCGACTCGTCGACGGTCGCGATCTGATGCTGAGAGCCGTCGGGGCTGCCGTCTGCGTTGAGGATCTGGACCGAGAAGGTCAGCGCAGGGAACAGGTCTGAGGTGGTGGTGACGCGGAGGACGGCGAACTGGCCGTTGCTCAACGCGGCGATCGACTCGGGGCTGTTGATATCGATCGTGTCATGGATCGATAACTCGGACCCCCATTTGAACGGTATAGCCAACGGAGCGCCTCTTATTATTTGTTTTCGCGATTTTTCTTACAATTCAAAATGTCGCACTAGGCAGTCTTCCATGCGCCGATTGACTTGAAAAGCGAATGTTCGCCTTTCCGTTAATCGGACCCTGCAAGGAGGCGCTCTGTTTCGGCGCCACCTTTGCTTGTCGTTATCTTGGACGGCGTTGGTCCCGGGGGGAGGAAGTCGTCACGGCGCAGAAGGCGGCCGTGTCGCGGCCGTGACATCGCAGGTCCGGCCGTGGCATGTTTGGTTGACCGGCCGTTGCTGCCGTCTTCGCGCCGGATTGGTACAATACGGTCATTCTTGGTGGCGGCGGACCGCGAAGAAAGTAATCAATTCGTAGTGAAAAACCCTTTCAGGATAGAGCGGTTCGGCGGCACGAGTTCGTATGTCTGGTACGGCATGCGCTTCGGCACGTGGGCGCGGCTGCTCGCCTCCGGGGGCTTCGACATCACCCTGAACTGCGTGCCGCGCATCCTTGGCGTGACGCTGGCGACGCCCCTCAACTCGGTGCTCCACCAGGTGTCGCAGGCCGTCCATGGCGGCCGCATCCGCGAGACCGAAGTCGAATCGCCGGTCTTCATCATCGGCCACTGGCGGACCGGGACGACACTGCTTCACGAGTTGCTCGACTGCGATCCGCGGCTTGCGGCGCCGACCACCTTCCAGTGCATGTTTCCCGAATCCTTCCTGATGACCCAGCGCTTCGTCGGGCCGTGGATCAAGAAGCTGCTGCCGGCGACCCGGCCCTTCGACAACATGAGCTTCGGGCCGGATCGGCCGCAGGAGGACGAGTTCGCCCTGCTCAATTCCGGGGTGCGGACGCCCTACCGGACGCTTGCCTTTCCCCGCCATGGGCCGGCCGATCTCGATCATGTCGACCACCACGACTTGAGCCCCGAGGAGAGGGAGGCCTGGCGGCGGGCCTACGGCACGCTGCTCAAGCGCTTCCAGTTCGGTCATGACGGGCAGCGGCTGGTGCTGAAGTCGCCCTTCCATGCGGCGCGGATTCCGTCGCTGCTGGCGATGTATCCCGACGCGCGCTTCGTCTTCACGGCGCGCGACCCCTACGAGGTCTTCGCCTCTCATACCCGGACGCTGAAGGTGCTGGCTTCCAACCAGGGCCTGCACAACCCGATTCCCGATGACGACGACTGGATCCACGGCTTCGTCCTCGACGTCTTCGCGCAGC
>JAGRKY010000853.1 GCA_020442095.1 Bauldia sp. | reverse complement strand
CCGACCTGCCTGATCCGGAAGCGGACGGAATTGATGTTCCAGGTGGCGATGCTGAGGGTCATGCGGGACGGCGGGCTGTCGTGACGGGAGACCGGGTCGGGGCGACCCGGCAGATTCCGGCTTAGAGCAGATTCCGGCGTGAGGCCAAAAGAAAAGCGCCCAACCCCGGGGGAGGTTGGGCGCTTCGCGCTACGTTGCGCGACACCGAACAACGCCGGTGCCGGCGGGCCGTCCTCGGCGAGACGGGGGGCGCTACCGATATCAGGGCGGCCCGCTCACGGACTCAGATGGTGCGGATTTCCGGGGTTTCAAGGCCCGCGGCCCTCGCCGGCGATCGAGCGGTTTTTCCTGTCCGATCAGCGCTTTAGCGGCGAGGAGGCGGAAAGATGGACTATTGGTAATAGTTAATCTTGAACAAACCGGGGTCGAGACGCCCGCCGGTGGTGGTGTTGTAGACCGCGACCGAGGTGTTCAGCCCTTGCGCGTCGGTGACGATCCACTGCTTCAATTCGTAGGTCTGCTTGTCGAAAATCAGGGTCAGCTTGCCCTTCACCAGCCGCGAATCCTCGACGATGATCAGGGCGATGAGGTCCGGTTCCTGGCGGACCTCGTTGACCACGCCCGAGGTCAGGTCGATGTTGTCGGCGAGCAGGTAGCGCAGCGGCGTCTTGCCGAGCGGGTAATAATCCTGGGTCGCGGTCCGGGTGTTGCGGATCGCCACGTTGCGGCCGTCGGCGATGACGTCGAGCGGGACCGGGGGATTGTACTTGAAGCGGATCTTGCCGGGCCGGGCGATGTAGAAATCGCCCTCGGACTGCTCGCCATGCGGGCCGAACTGGATGAACTGGCCCTGCATGGTCTTGAAGCCGTTGAAATAGGCATTGATGTTGGACAGCGCGTCGCCGCGTCCGCCGGTCTTGCGGACGACGGCCGCGGTTTCCGTCCGCGCCGCCGTCGGGGCGCTGGCGGTCGGCGCGTAGCCGGGCCGCGGCCGCGGATTGGGGACGGGGTCGATCGGCACGCCCCCGGCAAGGGCGTCGACGCCTGTCGCGGCGAGCATCATCACCCCGGCGACGAGCGCCGGCAGGAGAAGCTTCAGCCCCGTGTGGTGGCCCGACCTGGCAACAGCCAAAACATCCCTCCATCGGATCGGCGGACACGAACAAGCCGGTCCAATCCGCGTAACCTATCAGCCTATGTGGCGAATTGGCGGCGCGGGGCCTTCCGATTCGAAGATGTCACTCTAGAGCAAGATGCGCCGGCATTGAATCGAATGCTTGATTCGGCGCGCGGGGGTTGTCAGCGGAAGTCGTTCTCGTCTTCCTCGCGCACCAGGATCTCGCGCTTGCCGGCGTGGTTGGCGGGTCCGACGACGCCCTCCTGCTCCATGCGCTCGATGATCGAGGCGGCGCGGTTATAGCCGATCGACAGGCGGCGCTGGATGTAGCTGGTCGAGGCCTTGCGGTCGCGGGCGACGATGGCGACGGCGCGGTCGTAGAGGTCGTTGGATTCGTCGTCGCCGCCGGCCATCGCGTCATAGTTGGAGGCGTCGACCTCGTCGTCGTCCG
>JAGRKY010000852.1 GCA_020442095.1 Bauldia sp. | reverse complement strand
GTTCGGTGCTCGCACGGCTGGATGCGGCCGGTATCCGGGCCGAGGCGGATCTGCGCAACGAGAAGATCAACTACAAGGTCCGCGAGCATTCGCTCGCCAAGATCCCGGTCATTCTCGTCTGCGGCAAGCGCGAGGCGGAAGAAGGCAGCGTCAACATCCGCCGGCTCGGCGAGAAGCACCAGAAGGCGATGTCGCTCGACGAGGCGGTGGCGTCGCTGGTCGACGAGGCAATGTCTCCGGACAGGCGTCGGGCGCTGACCAAAGCCGCCGCGGCCTGAGCGGCGGCTATTCGGCGAGGACCTCGACGTCGCGGTTGAGGCCGGCCTCGACCGTGAAATTCCGCTCGAAGATGCGATCGCCATTCTTGGCGATCGCCGTGTAGTCGCCGACGGCGAGGATGACCGACGGGAAGGCGCCGACGCTCTCTACGACGCTTTCGCCGGCCGGGGTCACGACCGACCAGGCGGTGTTCGCCAGTGCTTCGCCGCCACGCTCCTCGACGAGCTTCAGCGTCAGCCGGGCTGCCTTCTGGTAGACGGCCGCCTCGGTCAGCTTGCCCGGCTCCACCTTGATGTCGGCGCGGACGACGGCATTGGCGTCGCCGTAGCGGCAGACGATGTGATAGATGCCGGCATTGAGGCTGACCAGATGGCCCGGCGGGACGTTGTCGGCGACCATGACGCGCTCGCCCGGGCCTGCCTCATCCGACGCATAGATGGTGAAATGCACGTCGGCGGGAGGAAGCTGCTGGTCTTTGCCGACCAGCGCCAGGAGCCGCAGGCCGCCCGCGTTGAGGACGATGGACTGCGCGGTGGGGGCTTCGGTGACCGTCACCTTCTTGATGAAGCCGGCGCGCCCGTAGGCACAATGGACCAGATACTCGCCGGGCCGGAGCTTCAGGGTGACGGAGCCACCCGATGCCTGGCCGACGAGCGGCAGCTTGCCGTCCTTGCCGGCCTCTTCGCGGAAGACGCGCCAGACGACTCCGGACTGGATCGGCGGGCTGTCCTCGGTCAGGTGCGCCTCGATGGTGACCAGGCCCAGCACGCCGCTGTCTTCCGACGGCGTCGGATTGAAGAGCGGATCGGCGCGCTGTGCCGCAGCGCCGAGGTCGATCGGTCCGCCGGTCGCGGCATCCGCGGGGTCGATCGGCATGAGCTGGAGCGGCTGGTCCACGCTTCCGCCGCCGGCGAAATCGCCCTTCATGCCCGTGGCGAGGAAATCCGCCATCTCCCCATTGCCGCCAGAGGGAGGAATGATCGAGGTATCGACGGGCGCATCGAGGTCCGATTCGGGGTCGGCCTCACCCTCGGCGGGCATATCGCCGGTGTCGCCGTCCTGGACCTTGAGCGGGGAAATTCGCGGTGTGGGCACGTCCTTGGCCGACGCCATCGGCGCAAGGCCAAGGAGGAGGGCGGCAAGGGCCGCAAGCAGGAGGCCGCCACGCCGGCGCCCGGAGGCCGTCCACCCTCTGCGGTCGATCGACGACCCGAGGGCCCATCCGTTGATCAGGCGACTGCTGCCCGGCAAATCGCTTCCCCCGCTGCTGTCTTTCCTAGGTGCCGGGAAAACAGCCTGATTTCGATGGCAAATTCAAGGCCGCGATGCCCGCGGCAACTCCGGCGCGGGATCGGGCCCGATCCTGAAACTAGTGCGCGTGCCAGGCCGGCATATGCGCGCGCGCGGTGCCGAAAGTCCGGGCGAGCGCGGTGAAGGCGATGAGGGCGAAGACGACGTCGGCGTTCAGCTCCAGCAGCTCCTCGATGACCTCCATGTGCATCGCCTCGAAAACGGAGGAGATGAGGAGGATCGATCCCCCGACGATCCACGGCCACCACTCGAGGCGGACCAGCCAGCCGAGGAATGCCGGGACGTGGGCCCAGTTGAGATGGATCTGGATGGCAAGGAAGACGCCCAACGCGGCGGCGAGGATCCAGAGGAAGCCATCGTGCGACATGAAGTCGAGGACCGCGTTATGGACCGGGGTCTCGAACTCGCGGAAGAAGAACATGATGCAGATCGCCGCGGCACCCGAGACGACGATCCGCGCTCCGTGGCGAAGCCTCGGGATCAGGACCAGGAAACCGCCGCCGGCCAGCGCGAGCATGATGAGCTGAACGGTCTCGATCGGACCGTCCTCGCGAGCGATCTTGTGGAATCCGAAGGCGAGACCGTAAAGCGCGACCAGAAGGTCGGCGACCACGATCGCGACAGCAATTCCTCCGAGGAAGGATCGGTCGAAACGAAGCTCGCGCAAGACTGGCTCCACTTGTCAAAGCGAGGCCGATTCATTGCACGCCTAACAGCAATAATTCAATCAAATCGGGTGGTTGGAACCTGCGATATTTCGAAGCCGCGAAAGCTCTCGCGCGTCCCGGATGGGCCGGTCCCGAAGGCGAAAAAAAGACCCGGAGCCGAAGCCCCGGGTCGCGATTCCGGCGGTATTGCAGGGACTTACTTATAGTCCGCCGCGTTGTCCTTGGTGACCAGCACGGTGCCGGTGTCGATGATCGGGTCGATCTTCTCGCCGTGCTTGACCTTGAGCGCGTTCTCGACGCCGAAGCGGCCCATGTTCATCGGGTTCTGGGCGACCGAAGCGGTCATCTCGCCGGCGAGGATCGACTCGGCGGCGTTGGGGTTGGCGTCGAAGCCGACGACCATGACCTGGTCGAGCATGCCCGCCGACTTCAGGGCCTCGACCGCGCCGAGCGCCATGTTGTCGTTCGAGGCGAAGACCGCCTTGAGGCCGGGGTTACCGGTGAGGATGTTCTCCATCGCCGCCTGGGCCTTGGCGGTATCCCAGTCGGCCGGCTGTTCGGCGACGACGTTGAGGCCGCAGT
>JAGRKY010000104.1 GCA_020442095.1 Bauldia sp. | reverse complement strand
GCATCGCGGAGCGCGATAACCCGGTCGAGCACGAAGCGGGTCGCGCCCGGATCGAGCCCCCACGCCGCCTGATGCGCGATCAGCACCGCCGGCCCCCGGTCGAGCTCGCGTGCGACGACGATCTTCTGCTGGTTGCCGCCGGACAGCCGCGAGACAATGGCCGATGGCCCGGAGGCGCGGATATCATAGGAGGCGATCAGCGACTCCGCTTTCGCGACGCCCGCACCGGGCTGCAGCACGCCATGCGCCGAATAAGGCGGCTTGCGGCTGTCCCGCAGCATCAGGTTCTCGGCAACGGTCATGCTGCGCACCAGGCCCGTCGCCGCGCGATCCGCAGGCATATAGGCCATCCCGGCCCGGACCCGCCGCGCCACCGAAGCGCCGGTGATATCCTGGCCGTCGAGATGGATGCTGCCGCCGTGCATCCGGCGAAGCCCGGCGAGCGTCTCGACCAGCTCGATCTGGCCATTGCCGTCGACTCCCGCGATGCCGAGGATCTCGCCGCCGCGTATCTCGAAGGAAAGCGGCTCCAGCCCCGGCGAAACCAGGTCCCTGGCCGCAAGCCGCACCGGACCGAGCTCGGGAGCCTGATGGGCCCGGGTCGTGCTGATCGTCCGGCCGACCATCATCTCTGCGAGCTGGCCGCGGGTGACGTCCGCGACCGGCGCGCGACCGGTGACGCGGCCGTCGCGAAGCACCACCACCTCGTCGCAGACTTCGAGCACCTCGGGCAGCTTGTGGGTAATGAAGACGATCCCCTTGCCTTCTTCCTTTAGCCGGCGAAGGATCGACAGCAGGTCGGCCACTTCCGTCGGCGCCAGATTGGATGTCGGCTCGTCGAGGATGAGAAGCTCGGTCTCCCGCAGGATCGCCTTGAGGATCTCGACACGCTGGCGGCGCCCAAGCGGAAGCGAGGCGATACGTGCGCGCGGATCGAGGTCGAGACCGAAGCGTTGGCTTGCCTCCCGGATCCGCGTCTCCATTGTCGCGGTCTGCAGGATATCGCCCGCCTCCGGCCAGCCGAGCATTACGTTCTCGACCACCGTCATCGCCTCGATCAGCATGAAATGCTGATGGATCATGGTGATCCCCGCCGCCATCGCCGCGCGGGGGCTGTGGTCGGAAAGCTCCCGCCCCTTGAAGGCGATCGTACCGGCATCGGGGCGCTGCATACCGAACAGTATCTTCATCAGCGTGCTCTTGCCGGAGCCGTTCTCGCCGAGCAGGCCGAGTATCTGACCCGCCTGGACGTCGAGATCGATGCCGTCATTCGCACGCAGCGTGCCGAAGCATTTCACGATGCCGCGCATTTCGAGGAGAGCGGTCATGCGCTCTCCCGGATCGGCCGCCGGCGCCGGCCGACGTCGGACAGATCGGCGACGGCCGGGCGGAACCCGGCCGTCGTATCGTCCTCTTTTTCGTCGTTGAGGTTCACCAAGGCTGGCCTAGCTACCGCTACGCGCGTCTTCTTCGGTGGGCTCGATCTTCAGCTCGCCCGAAGCGAATTTGGCGGCCAGGTCATCGAGCTCTTTCACCACCTCTTCGGGGACGATCGGGTTATACGCCTTGCCCTCGTCATACATCAGCGTCGCCCCGGTCACCGGCGCGGTGTCGTAGCCATACTGGACGAAGTCGCCGAACAGCTTGCCGTCCTTCACCTGGTCGGCGGTGCTGCCGAACATGCCGGGCCAGTCCTCGATGATATTGGTCAGCACGAGGTCTGGCGCGATCTTGGTATGGTCGAAGCCGCGGCCGCTCGCATAGACATTCTTCTCCTTGGCCGCCTGCATCAGGCCCGTCTCGCCAGCGTTCAGCTTGCCGGTGATGAAATCCGCCCCTTGCGCGATCAGCGACAGCGCCGCCTCCTTCGCTTCGGCCGCGTCCTCCATGTCCTTGACATAGAGGATGGTGACCTCGGCGCCTTCCTTCTCCGCACAGATGCGGAAGCCGCCGGCCTGCGCGGTGATGTTGGGAACACCCTGGAGGCCATAGACGCCCGCCACCTTGTGGGTCTTGCTCATCTTCGCGGCGAGCATGCCGAGCTGACAGCCGAACTGGGCGTTATTCCAGTCGATCGACATGACGTTCGGCGGCATGCCTTCGTTGCCGCTGACCGCAATGAACTGCACGTCGGGGAAGTCCGGCCCGACCTGCTCCATCGCCGAGACGAACCGGCCGGAGTGGCCCATCACGATGTTGTAGCCCTGGCTCGCATATTCGCGCAGCGCCTCGGCCTCGTCGGCATCGGCAACGTTCTCCGAATAGGCGGTTACGAATCCGTGCGGTTCGAGGCTCATCAGGATGGCGTAACCGAGCGCATTCCAGCTCTGGTCGTTGATGCTGCCCGGAAGAAGGATAGCCGCCTTGTCTTCGGCGAAGGCCGGCGCGGTGAACGCAGCGACCGAAGCCAGCAAGGCGGTGGCGATTGCGGGGCGGCGAAGGCTCTGAAAGATGTGTGTGGTCATGTGAAAATCCTCACGTTCTCACCCTTCCGGCCGATGCAGGTTTGCCTCGACCAGGGAGCCCTCCACGGAGCAATTTCAATGCCAGCGGTTGGCTGACGCGCGCGCCCTAGACCCGGGCGATCGCTGCGATCGGCGCCTCCCCTGGCTCGCACTGATGCTCCGTTCCACCCGAAACGAAAATCGCTGCATCACCCGTCACCGAGGCGATCACCGCGCCGAGCGCGGCGCGGGCATGGCGCTCGTAATTGATATCGGCATCGGAAAGCATCGTCGTCCGCCGGCCACGCAGGAGTCCACCGGGCGGCGCTTCCGCCTTGGCGAAGATCGCCACCGCTTCTGCGTCACTCGCTCCGCCTCCCGCGTCGCGGATCGCGGCACGGACTCCCTCCGCGTCGATCACGTCGCGCAGGATCGCGTGACCGATCCTGAGGTCCCCGCCCGCCTTCGACGAATTGCCGAATAGCAGGATTTCGCAATTCTTGAGCTCACCGCCGGCCGAGGTGTTGGCGACGGAAGAATAGAGGTCCATCCGCTTGGCGATCGCCTCGTCATTGACGTCGGCGGCGGCCACTTCACCAAGCGCCAGGGCAACGCCGAGCGCGGTCGCGCCGCGGGCATATGGCTTCGAACCGTTGGGATCCTGGGTGACGAGCTTCGCCCCCCGGCTGTTGGCGTCGGCCACCGCCGCCGGCGTCAGCAGCGGTCCTTTGACCTGGACGTAGTGGACGTCGGCGGGGTCCTCGATGCCGGCTTCCGCCTGTGCCTGACGGACCGCGTCGGCGACCGTCTCGACCTCGGCCATCGTCCCCACTTCCTCGGGGGCGAAATCCCGGGTTACGGCAATTCCGATCGCCAGGCGCTTGTCGCCGGCCGGCTCGGAGTCGCTACGGGTGAAGATCGTCGCGTGCGGGCTGAGGACCCCTTCCGTCCCCCCCGACCATACGAAGGCGATCCGCTTCGCCACGTCGTCCGCCGGCAGGCCGAGGTGTTTTCCGAGCGCGATCGAAAAAGACAAGGTGGCAAGCGCCCGGGT
>JAGRKY010000851.1 GCA_020442095.1 Bauldia sp. | reverse complement strand
GCGAGGTGGACGACATGGGTGACGCCGTCGATCGCCCGCTCCACCACGGCACGGTCGGAGATCGAGCCCTTGACCACCTCGACGCGCTCGCCCGCGTCGATCGTCCGGTTGTGGCACAGGGCACGGACGCGGGCGCCGCCATGGGACGGATCGGCAAGCAGGCGGCGAATAAACGCCCGTCCGACCTTGCCGGTCGCGCCGGTCACCAGCATCAGCATTCGAGGTCCTCCCGGCGGACTACCTAATAAGGTTGAGGTACGCCCGTCAAGAAAATTCATCGTACAAATTCTCCCTCTTCCTCCGGTCCCGTCGCAACGGCCCGGATCGGCCGGCGGGCTCAATTGACGGCTGTCCGGATGGTCGGCTAGTCGCTAAGCTGGCTCGCCGAGCCGCCGGCAACGCTCCCGGCGGGAAGGACGACGGGAAATTGCCGGCGCGCCGCCGCCGGAGGGGGGATTGTCGAGGATGGCCTTGCTCGAATTCACCAATATCTCGAAGCATTCCGGCGCGATCGAATCCGCTTGGTAGGGCTTGCGCGAAGGAGGCGAGTGACGTGGCCCAGTTCGCGAATATCACCGAGGGCCTTCGCTTTCGCGTCGTCCTCAAGCCCGGCGTCGCGATTGGCCCGGGCAAGGCGAATCTCCTCGAGGCGATCCGCGACACCCGGTCGCTGACCGCCGCGGCGAGCCGCTTCGATATGAGCTACAAGCGCGGCTGGAGCCTCGTCCAGGAGCTCAACGCCGCCTTCCGCGCCCCGCTCGTCGAGACCGAGAAGGGCGGTTCGGGTGGCGGCGGCGGCGCACGCCTCACCGAGCTCGGCGAATTCGTGCTCACCCGCTATCGTCAGATGGAAGCGGACGCGGAGCGGGCGATCGAGGCCGGTGTCGCCGATCTCAGGCAGCACCTCGCGACGCGTTGACCTACCTCCCGTTGCGCTTCCCTTTCCCGCCGGGCGCTACCTGAGACATGTCGAACACACCTGGCGCAAAACCTGAGAAGCCGGGCGCCATCGGGGGTTTCCTTTTCTCGCGGTCTGTCTAGACTCCGGGTCGGGAGCTGAGAGCATGGTCGTCATCACCCGTTCATATCGGCGCGCGGCGCGGATCGCGGTGTCGGTCGCACTGGCGGCTGGCATCGCCACGTCGGCGTGGGCCGGTGTCAAGACCTCCACCCAGTACCGCTCATACTATGTCAGCGGATCGACGGCCCGTTCGCTCGTCTCCTATATGCGATCGCATCCCTTCCGCGGTGATCGCGGCGACGCGGTCGCCAACGTCCGGCCGAACTACCGCCTGTCGATGGCGACCAAGTCAAGCGGTGGCACATGCCGCGCAAGCGCGGTCAACCTCCACATCGCTTTCACCATGACCCTGCCAAGGGCGCGCAGCGAATCGGCCATGGCGTCGAGCACCCGCAACGCATGGCGGAGCTTCGTCTCCTTCGCCAAGCGGCACGAATCGACCCACCGCAACATCTATATCCAGTGCGGTAACAGCTTCGTTGCCAAGGCCCAGCGGATGACCAACAAGAGCTGCGGCGCGCTGCAGGCCTCGATCCGGCGTCTGCTGGAATCGGAAAAGCGCTCCTGCGAGGCGAAGCAGCGCGCCTTCGACCGCCGCGACTATGGCCGCGTCAGGAATCTCAGTCTGTTCAGGATGGGACGATAGTCCCGGCAACGAAGGCCATGGCCTTCGTCACCGGGACGCTCGCGCTCGGTCACGCCCCACACTTGCTCGCCGAGCAGCAACTCGTCCTGCGCGCCGGGACATTCAGGTGAAAGCGCGCGCGGCGCTTTCCCCGGAATCGCCTAGCGGCAGTTTCCGGACAGCTTCCCCTTGCCGCCGACGACCGTCAGCTTCACGGGGGCAACGCCCGAATGGATCATTCCAATCTTCTCCGCCGCGCCCTGGGTGAGATCGATCACCCGGCCGCCGGCAAAGGGACCCCGGTCGTTGATACGCACGATGACCGAACGCCCATTGGCGAGATTCTCGACCCGGACCTTGGTTCCGAAGGGGAGGCTCCGGTGTGCGGCGGCGAGTGCCCGGGCATTCATCTTCTCGCCGCTCGCGGTCTTCGTTCCCATCTTGTACCAGGAGGCCTTGCCGCACTGGCTGGCTGCTTCGGCCTGGCCTGTCAAACCAACCATCGCGACACTCATTGCGATGGCCACTCCAAACGCGCCGATGCGCGAATTCACAAACCCCACTCTGATATTTCCTTTTCCGAGAACCGCATCAAACAAACCCCCGATGCGTCCCCCAGGCCCCAATCCGCTCCGCGGCGAATGACGACGAAGCGACCGGCGCTTTCTTCTGGCGGAATGGGGCACGAATGCGGCCCGGGGGTCACCATTGGCAACAGGCCGACAGGTTCCGTGATCGCCCTGTTTGGAAACGCATGCGGAACGTTAAGAAGACGTCATTTGACTGGCATCGCCCGATTGTCTCTGTTTGCCCTCCGAAATCACCGAAGGAGGAGACGGCCGATGACCCTTGATCGCAGGCATTTGCTGCAGATCGCCGCGACTGGCGCGGCCGGGCTGGTGATCGGCGGGCGCCATGCCTTCGCCGTAGCCGGGCCGATCGACGCGATCGCCGACGACACGGTCTCCCATTTCGGCCGGCTCGGCTTCGGCCAGGTTCCGCCGCTCGGCCTGATCACCGGCGACGAATACAACGACGGCCTCCGCTACGATGAAACCCGTCCTGAACCGCCGGTCGCTCCCGAGCTCGTCATCCAGCCGGTCGCGCGGGTCTCCGACATCGCCGAACGTGATCGGCCCGGCGTGCTCCCCGGCTTCAATATCATCGGCCTGCAGAAGCCGGGCCCGGCCGACGGCTCGCTGCTCGCCCTTCTCATCGACTTCCTGGTCAGGCGGCGCGGCCTCGATCCGAATCGGATGCTCTATGTCTCGACCGAAGAGCTCGCGCCGCATATCGAGCGCATCGACACGCTCGCCTCCGGAACCTTCTACGAGCGGTCGGCCGAAGAAGCGGTCGCGGCCGGCGACGGCTCGGGCGTCTTCGCGCCGCCGGGCCATCCGAATAGCCCGAATTTCCACTCCGTCGGTGTCTACTATCCGCTGCCGGGCACCGCGCCCGGCACACCGGCCGCCTATCCGCCCGACGGCTACATCGAGATCGCCGAGATCGGCATTCCGCTCGAGGGCGAGGGGGATCAGGCCGCCGGCATCGGTCTCGAGCGTCTGGCGCTGGCCGAGGGCGAGACGGTGCCCGACTTCGAAGAGACCCTGCTGAACCTCCTCCGGACGATCGAGGACGAAGCGGCGCGGACCGGCAAGCCCCTGCCCGACGGCTACACCAAGTTCGCCTCGCTCTGAGGCTCAGCCGGAACCGCAGAAAAGCCCGGGACGGCAGTTCAAATTGGATGGGGGCGCGATTGGAGGCGAGCGACGGTATGGCTTGGTCGCATCGGCAACCTTCGGCTTGGCCCCGTAACCCATCCACCGTCGTCCTCCGGTCAAGCCGGAGGACGACAACACAAACGGGGGAGAGGATGCGGGCGGCGGAAACGGTCGTTCGTGAGGAGGCGCCTCAGGCAACCCGCTCGATCAGCGCCATCGCCGCCGCCGGATTGCGGACCTTGGCGCCCGAGATCATGTAGAGAAAGACGTCACGCGGTTCTTTGTCCACGACGGCCGTTCCGAAACACGGCAGGTCCTGCGGGCTGCCGCCGGCCGCCCAGGTCTTCGCCATGCCGGCAATGCGATCGAGTTCGGCGGGTTGATAGCCGGTCGGCACCGCCTCTGCGGTCTGCTGCAGCCGGGCATAGACGAAGTCGGCCGTCACGTCGGCGATCGCCGGATAGTCGTCCGATTCCGCATAGACCACGGCGACGCCATGCTTGCGCAGCAGGTCCACGCATTCCGGCGCCAGGAAGCTCCGATGCCGGACCTCGACGACGTGGCGAAGCCTCAACCCGTCCTTCTCCGCGGGCAGCAGCCCGAGGAAGGCGCCGAAGTCATCCGC
>JAGRKY010000850.1 GCA_020442095.1 Bauldia sp. | reverse complement strand
CGGTCGGCGGCGCGGTCGAGGCCTTCACCCGCGGCATCGCGCAGGAGATTGCGCCGAAGCGGATCAACGTCGTCTCGCCGGGGATGATCGACACGCCGATGCATGGGGCCGACGGGCCGGAGCGCAAGGCGGCGACCGACAAGCGGGCGGCCGGCAACCTGATCCCGCGCGCCGGTACCGCCGAGGAGGTGGCCGAGGCGATCCTCTTCGTCATCACCAACGACTTCGTCACCGGGACGACGGTCGATGTCGACGGCGGCTGGCTGCTGACCTGACCTGCCATCCGCACAAGCCGAGGCGCACCGGCGCCTGAAGAGGAGGCCTGGTGGACAAGACGACCCGGACGACTCTTGCGGCGCTCGCGCTGCCGGCGGTGATGATCGGCACCGACTTCACCGGCGCCATGGCGCTGGTCGTCCTGATGGAGAAGGAATACGGCGTCGACATCTCGACGACGCAGTGGGTGCTCAACGCCTATGCCCTGACCTTCGCCATGGTCATGGTCGCCGGCGGGCGGCTCGGCGACATCGTCGGCCGCCGCCGTCTCCTGTTCGCCGGCCTCGGCATCTTTCTGGTCTCGTCCTTCGCCTGCACGGTCGCGCCGAGCATGACCCTCCTGATCGTTGCGCGCGCCGCGCAAGGCATCGGCTCGGCGCTCGCCTGGCCGAGCATCCTCGCCATGGCGGCGACCGCCGGGCGCGACGACCAGCGCGGCAAGACGGTGAGCCTGATCCTCGCCGCCATCACCACCGGCAACGTCCTCGGCCCGATCATCGCCGGGACCGTCGCCGGCTTCGGGCTGTGGCGGCCGTTCTTCGCGGTCAACCTTGGCCTCGCCGTGGCGTCGGTGGCCGTGGTGTGGTGGCTCCTGCCGAAGCAGCCGCGCGGCTCGAAGGAGCGTGTCGACTTCGCCGGCATGGCGGTTCTGTCGCTGGCGGTGTTCGGGCTGATGTTCGCCCTCGACATCGGCGCCGACTGGGGCTGGACCTCGGTGCGGACGCTGGCGCTGCTGGCCGCCTGTATCGCGCTGTTCGCCATCTTCGTGCCGGTGGAGGCCCGGGTCCGCGATCCGATGGTGCCGCCCGCCATGCTGCGCGACCGCGCCTTCATGCTGGCGCTCGCCACCAACGGCTTCGTCATCCCGACGATCTTCCTGATGTTCCTCTATGTGCCGCAATACCTGAACAAGGGACTGGGCTGGTCGCCATCGGCCGCCTCGTTCGGGACGTTTCCGATGTACATCGCCTCGGTGCTGACGACGCTGGCGACGAGCTGGCTCTACAGTACGATCGGCGCGCGCCGGCTGCTGATCGGCGGGCACCTTCTCGCGTTCGCGGCGGGGGTGTGGATGGTCTTCGGCCTGTCGCCGTCGCTCGGCTACGCGGCGATCATCATTCCGGCGATGGCGGCCACGATCGGCGTCGGGGTCATCATTCCTGCGGCCGGGACGCTCGCGGTCAACGCGGCCGGGGGTGAGCATGCCGGGCTCGCCGGCGGGCTGTCCTTCATGGTCCACCTGACCGTCGGCGCGCTCGGCGTCGCCGGGGCGACGGCGATCATGATGGGCCTCGGCGCCGGGTCCGAGAGCGTCACGTCGACGGCCTTCGCCGAGGGCCTCCGCAGCGCCTTCCAGGTCGGGCTCATCCTGGCGATCGGCGGGCTGGTCGTTGCGTGGCTGATCGAGGACGACCGGCAGGCATCGCCGGCCGGGACCCCGGGGAAGAGCGGCGGATGAATTTCATCCTCAGGCTGATCGACCGGGTGCCGAAGGGCTTCGACCGGAAGATCATGGTGCCCTATACGGAGCGGCTCGTCTTCGAGGGCTATGTCACCACCGGCGACAACCTCTTCGCCCGCGACCCGGCCAAGCAGCGGCCGTCGAAGCCGATCGTCGCCCACTTCTTCCAGTTCCGGCAGGGCGGCACCAAGTATTTCTTCCGCCTGATGGACAGGGACAGGGGCCTGACCTTCGAGCCGGGCCGGCGCTACCGGGTGTGGTTCGACCGGCAGCTCACCCGCTGCTTCGTGCCCGGCGGCGGCGAGGCCAGGGTCGGCCTCGACGATCCCGACGAGGAGGAGGACGGGGAGGGGCCCGGCTAGCTGCCGGAGGGCTAGGAATTTAGTCCGGATCAATGGAGTAGTGGGGCAAACAAGAGCGCCGTGGCACGGCTCTGGTTCGCTGACTTCTGAAACCTGTGATGGTAGTCTTTTCGCATGAGGACTGCCTTTGTCATTGCAGCGGTCGCTGTTTTTCTCGTCACGAGCGCGAACGCTCGTGACGCCGAAATGACGATGACTGGAAAGGAATTCTTGGCCGCATGCTCCAAGCCTGATCCCGAGTGGATCGGCTTCTGCCATGGCTACGTTCAAGCAGTGTATGACGGGGTCTTCGTTCCGGGGGAAGATTTTTGTCCGCCGAACGGCCTGACCAGGGCAAAGATCGTGGGGATGGTCGTGGGCGAGCTGCAGGCAATGCCGTCCATTCAGGATCGTAACGCGGCGTTCATCGTGTACGTCGTTTTGGCTGACGCGTTTCCCTGCCCGTAGCTCGCAGGCAAGTCTTTCAGTTTCACACTCTGTCTCTGGATCGAATTCTGGCGGCGGGATGAGATGAAATAGGAATAAAATCTTGACACCGTGACGCCCGTCGCCTATCTTCCGGGCATGATCGGGGAAGGCGCGTGACGTAACCGGCGCGCTTTTTTCTCCTTCTCCCTGGCATATCGCGCGGGCCGCTTCCGGTCGTCGTCTTCCTCCCCGGCGGCCGCTGGTTCGCGCCACTTCGAAGCTCTCGCCCGGAAACGGGCGGGGGCTTCTTTTTTGGCTGGGGGGCTTTCGCTCCATGCTTTGGCGCTCGCCTCGATACCTCCAGCCAGTCATCCCTGCGCCGGCGGGAATCCAGGCGGCGAAGGGGAGACTGGATCCCCGCTTTCGCGGGGATGAGCGG
>JAGRKY010000849.1 GCA_020442095.1 Bauldia sp. | reverse complement strand
CGCCGGAGATGGAGACCTACCTTCCGGATTCAGCGTCGCTCTATCCCTTCGATCTCTCCAAGACCGAGGCGCTGCTCGCCGAGGCGGGCTTCTCGAAGGACAAGCCGCTGAAGATGGAGATCCTGACGATCGCCGGCTTCGACTCGCTCAAGTCGATGGCGCTGCTCCTCCAGGACAACCTCAATCGCCTCGGCCACGACGTCACCGTCCGCGATCTCGACGTCACCGTCTGGATCGACCGGATCGTCACCAACCCTGACTTCGACATCACCACCGACAATTTCAACACCGGGCCGGAAGACCCGGCGAGCATGTTCAACTCGCCGAACTTCGCGCCGGCGTCGAACGTCAACCAGTGGAATCCGCCAGGCTATGCCGAGCTGCTCGCCAAGGCGGTCTCGGAGAATGACAAGGAGAAGCGGATCGCGCTCTATCAGGATCTGCAGAAGCTGGTCCTCGACGAGATGCCGCAGATCACGGTCGATCACCTGCCGCTCTTCTTCCTCGCCCAGGGCGGCCTGTCGGGGCTGGTCATCGGACCGAGCGGCATCGACGACTATTCGCAGGTGACCGTCGAAGGCGGATAGGATGGCGTCCGGCGCCCGCGAGGCGCCGCGACGGGGTCATGGTCCATGCTCTTCTACGTAGCCGGACGGATGGCGGGCGCGCTGCTGACGCTGCTTTGCGTCAGCGCGCTCGCCTTCTTCGCGACCGCACTGGCGCCGGGAAATCCGGCGGCGGTGCTTCTCGGCACGCTTGCGACACCGGAGCGCGTCGAGGCGGTAACCCGTCAGCTCGGCCTCGATCAACCGCTGCCGACCCGCTACGCGATCTGGCTGAGGGAGACCGTCCAGGGAAATCTCGGGGCGTCGAATCTCAGCCACAAGCCGGTCACCGGCCTGCTTGCCGACGCCCTGCCGGTCACCCTCGAGCTTGCCGCGCTGTCGCTCGTCCTCGCGGTGGTCGTGGCGGTGCCGATCGGCCTGCTGCTCGCCGAGAAGCGGGAGCGATGGTGGAGCAAGCCAGCCATGGCGGTGATCACCCTCGGCATCTCGGTGCCGGGCTTCTGGGTCGGGCTGATGCTGATCGTGCTCTTCGCCGTGACCTGGCGCATCCTGCCGTCGGGCGGCTATGTGCCGATGTCGCGCAGCCTCGGCGGCAACCTGCGCAGCATGATCCTGCCGACCCTGTCGCTCGCCATCTACCTCGCGCCGGCGCTGATCCGCTTCGTCCGGGTCACCGCGCAAGGGGTGCTCAAGGAAGGCTTCGTCGATACCGCCCGCGCCAAGGGGCTGAGCAGCATGCGCATCCTGTTCCGCCACGTCGCGCCGAATACCTGGATCAACACGATGACCTTCGTCGGGCTGCAGCTTGGCGTGCTGATCAGCGGCGCGATCGTCATCGAGATGATCTTCAGCTTGCCGGGCCTCGGCCGGCTCGGCCTGAACGCCGTGCTCAACCGCGACTACCCGGTCGTGCAGGGCGTCGTGCTGGTCGCGGCGACGGGCTACGTCTTCGTCAATCTGGCGATCGATCTCGCCTATGGCTTGGTCGATCCGCGGGTGCGAACACGATGAGCGACGCGGCGCCTCCCGCCGATGCGCCGCTCGCCGGTGCGGCCACCGCATCACGCCGGTCGCGGCGCGGCGGGCTGCTCAGCTATCTCGCCTTCCGCCATCCGCTGGCGCTCGGCCTCGTCACGCTGTTCCTGTTCGCGGCGATCTTCGGGCCGTGGATCGCGCCCCATTCGATGACCGACACGGACCTCTCGATGGCCCTGAAAGGCTCGAGCGCCGAGCATCTGCTTGGCACCGATCCGCTCGGGCGCGACGTGCTGAGCCGGCTGCTCGGCTCCGCCCGCGTTGCCGCCGAGGCCTTCCTGATCGTCGTCCTGATCGGCGGAATCTTCGGGACGCTGCTCGGCACGCTGGCCGGCGGCCTCGGCGGCCTGCTCGATCTCGTCGTCTCGCGGGTGACCGAGGTGGTCCAGGGCTTCCCGACCGTGCTCGTCGCGATCGTCATCGTCGCGCTGCTCGGGCCCTCGCTGGTCAATGCCATGGTCGCCGTCGGCAT
>JAGRKY010000848.1 GCA_020442095.1 Bauldia sp. | reverse complement strand
TGAACGCCACCGGCATCGAGATGGATTCGCGCCGCGACATGGACCTCGACCGCGAGCTGAGGTCGGTCGGCATCCAGAACATGCTCGGCGGCATCGGCGGCGGCATGCCGGGCTTTCACTCGGTTTCTCTGACCATCCTCTCCCTTCGGCTCGGCGCGGCGAATGCGATCGTCGGGATCGTCGTCTCGGCCTTCTGCATCGCGGCCCTGGTCTTCGGCGAGGTCGTCCTGTCGCTGGTGCCGACGCCGCTTCTCGGCGGCCTCCTGATCTGGATCGGCCTGTCGTTGCTCATTCCGTGGCTGGTGCGCTCCTATTCGCGCCTCTCGACCCGGGAATATCTCGTCATCCTGCTGATCTTCCTGGTCATCGTCACCGCCGGCTTCGCCTGGGGCATCCTCACCGGCCTGATCGCCGCAACGATCCTCTTCGTCGTCGAATATGGCAGCGTCGAAATCGTCCGCCACATGATGACCGGACGGGATTACCAGAGCAGCAACGTCTCCTCGGAGGAACGGCGCGAAGCGCTGCAAAAGGCCGGCGATTCGATCCTCATCGTCCGGCTGCAGGGCTATCTCTTCTTCGGCACCGCCGACCGGCTGCGCAAGATCATCCAGCAGCGCATCGAAAGCCATGGCGGCGTGCCGATCCGCTATCTCGTCGTCGATTTCCGCCGGGTCAGCGGCCTCGATTCGTCGACCGTTCAGAGCTTCAACCGCTTCGAGCAGATGGCCGGACCCGAAGGCTTCTTCCTCCTCCTGAGCGGCATGTCGGAGAGCATCCGCGGCGCGATGGTCCGCGGCGGTCTCCGGCCGGACGAAGGCTCGCATATCCGCTTCGAGAACGACCTCGACCACGCCCTCGAATGGGCCGAGAACGATCTCCTCGCCCGGATCGCGCCCGACGTCGTCGCCGAGGTGCCGACCTCCGTCGCCGACCTGCTTCGTGATGTGATCAAGGACGACCAGCTCGCCGGGGAGATGCTGCCGCACCTGGAGCGGATCGAGGTCGCGCCCGGCGAAAGGCTGATCGCGCAGGGAACGCCTTCCGACGACATCTTCTTCATCGAAAGCGGACGCGCCGCGGTCGTCCTCGAGGACAAGGAGATGATCCATGTCCGCGTCGCGACCGTCGCCAGCGGCTCGATCGTCGGCGAGATGGCCTTCTATCTCGGCAAGCCGCGCTCGGCCTCGATCATCGCCGAAAGCCCGATCGTCGCCTGGCGATTCTCGGGCGAGACCCTGGAGCGGCTGGAAGCGACGTCACCGGAGGCCGTCATCGGCTTCCATCGCGGCATGGCGAGCATGCTCGCCGACCGCCTGACCAGCACGAACAAGCTCGTCCACCTGCTCGGCGACTAGGACGTCGCGGGTGTGTCGTCGGGAAGCGGGAGGCTTGCTTCAGGCGATCAGCGTATTCATCACCCGGATGCGATGCACCAGCGTGCGCATCACGTCGAGGGCGAATAACGGCGTCTCCTGGACCAGCACGACGAACAGCCGCTCGTCGATCGGCACCAGGTCGCAATCCTCGACCGCGATGGCATCGGCGCTGCGGCTCTCGAAGTCGATCAGCCCCATTTCGCCGAAGATGCCGCCATGCTCGACCTCCTCGACGGTCTTGCCGCCGACCGAGATCGCCACCTTGCCCTTGCGGACGATGAACATCTCCTTCGACGGCGTGCCGGCGGCGAGGATCACCTCCCCGGCCGGAACCTTGCGGGACGGGACATCGGGATTGTCGAGGATTTCGAAGCTGGTCTTGTGCATGGCCTGCTCGTGCGCGGTTTCGGCGTGCTAGTTGCCTCGGTCGTGCAACAATTGGATGACGCTTATGTGACAATTGGAAAAGCGCGATCCCGATCAGCCGGCCGCCTCCGCCGCGGGTCGGGCTACCAGGCGCAGATCTTGGTGCTGGTCGTGTCGTTCAGCCAGCAGGCGGGATCCTCGGTGCTCCGGCGATAGACATCCGGCAGCGCCGCCGAATCGCCGCCGGGCTCGAACACGACCGAGCCGAAGGCGACGCCCGGCTGGTCCATGATCAGCGTGAAGGTCGGCTTGCCGGGCGCCGAGATGGTGAAGCTGCCGTCGCCGCCGATCGCCTTGAAGTCGCAGGCATAGTCCCCGTCGTCGGTCGTGAAGCAGCGCGCCGGCTTGGCGAGGCCGGGAGCCGCCGCAAAGGCGAGGCCCAGGGCACCAAGCGCCAGCACAAAACCACGCCGAAGGATTGCCGTCCGATCCATATGCTCCGCTCGCCTCCGACTGTTCCCGCCTCTGCGTCCGACATCTGCTGCATCGCCGGACGATGTGCAAGGCAAGCATGGGAAAGCGACAAGAATTCGGGCGACAGCGCGGTGGGTCCGCCGGCGCCAAGCCGCCTCCGCCAGCCCCCGTATCAGCCGGACGCCGCCACTTTCTCCGCGACACCCATCGCCCCGGCGATCGTCAGGAAATCCTCTTCCGACACCGCGAAGCTGCCGCGTCGGAACACCATCCCCTATGAGTCCTGCCCGCGGGTGAAGGCGAGATCGTCGAGCAGCGGCCGGATCGGCGCCTCCCGCGCGACGAGGAAATCGACGTCGCGGCGGATCGGATGGAAGCTGCCGCCCATGTCGCCGGCATAGGGC
>JAGRKY010000847.1 GCA_020442095.1 Bauldia sp. | reverse complement strand
GTCGACATGAAGGGCGGCATTGCCGCCTTCCTTGCCGCGGCCTCGTCCTTCCTCGCCGACCACGGCGGCCCGGTCGGCACCATTTCCCTTTTGATCACCGGCGACGAGGAAGGTCCCGCCGTCAACGGCACCGTCAAGCTGCTCGACTGGGCGCTGAAGGAGGGCAACCGGTTCGATGCGGCGCTTGTCGGCGAGCCGACCTCGGTCTCGCGCCTCGGCGACACGGTCAAGATCGGCAGGCGCGGCAGCCTCTCGGCGACGATCCGGGTGCCCGGCCGCCAGGGCCATGCCGCCTATCCCCACCTTGCCGACAATCCCATCCCGGCGCTGGTCCGGATGGTGCACCGGCTGAGCACGCTCCGTCTCGACGAGGGCACGGGCGGCTTCCAGCCCTCCAATCTCGAAGTGACCAGCGTCGATGTCGGCAACCCGGCCTTCAACGTCATCCCGGGCGAGGCGACCGCGCGGCTCAATGTGCGGTTCAACGACCGCTGGTCCGCCGACTCGCTGGCCGACTTCCTGCGCGGCGAGCTCGACGCGGCGGCGGAAGGCGTTGCCTATGAGTTCACTCTTGCCCGGAACCCGAGCGAGTGGTTCCTGACGCGATCCGACGCCCTGACCGCGCCGCTTGCCGAGGCGATTCAGGCGGTCACCGGCATCGCGCCGGACCTGTCGACCGGCGGCGGCACCTCGGACGCGCGCTATTTCAAGGATGTCTGTCCGGTGGCCGAGTTCGGCCTCGTCGGCGACACCATGCACCAGATCGACGAGCGGGCGCCGATTGGCGACCTGACGGCGCTTGCCGCCATCTATCGCGCCTTCCTCGACCGATATTTCGCGATCGGTGCCGATGCTTGATCGGGACGAGATCGTCCGCTCCCTGACCGGCGCCTGGTATCTCTTCTTCGACCGGCCGGACGCGATGCGCTATTTCGACCTCAGCGTAGAGGGATTCTGGCGATCGTTCCGGGCGATTCTGCTTCTTCTGCCGGCCTATGTCCTGTCGACGCTTGCCGAGCGGGTCATCACCCTGGCCAACACGCCGGTCGGCGGCGAACAGGATGCGGCCTTCTTCTTCCTCGACAGCGTCGTCGGCCTCGGGCTGGACTGGATCGCCCTGCCAATCCTGCTCGCTCTCGCCGCCCGGCCGCTCGGCATCCAGCGGACCTATGCCGCCTTCATCGTCGCCCGCAACTGGGCCTCGGTGATCGCGCTCGTGCCCTATGGCTTCATCGGACTGCTGGTTATCGCCGGGATCGTCGACATGGAGATGGCGAACATCCTGATGTTCGTCGCCCTGGTCGTGGTGCTGCGCTACAATTTTCTCGTGGCGCGGCGGGCGCTCGATGTCGGGATCGGCTTCGCCATCGGGATCGTGATCCTCGACCTCGCGGTCAGCCTGACGATCGCGCTTGCCCTCGACTCGGTGTTTGCCTAGGCCGGATAATCGACCGCCACGAGATAGAGGCCGTGGGCCGGGGCGACGGGGCCGGAACGGCTGCGGTCGCGCGCCGCCAGCGCCTCGCCGACGGCCTCGACCGGCCAGCGGCCTTCGCCGACCTTCTTCAGCGTGCCGACCATCGAACGGACCTGCGAATGCAGGAAAGATCGCGCCGAGGCGCGGACGACGACCTCTTCGCCCTCGCGGCTGACATCGAGCCGGTCGAGGGTGCGGACCGGCGATTTCGCCTGGCACTGGGCGTTGCGGAAGGTGGTGAAGTCGTGCCGGCCGAGGAGAGCGCGGGCGGCGTCGTGCATCGCCGCGGCATCGAGGCCGACCGAGACCCACCAGACCCGGTCGCGCTCCAGCGCCGGGGGCGCCCGGCGGTCGGTGATGCGGTAGAGATAGTGCCGCGCGATGGCCGAGAAGCGGGCGTCGAAGGTTTCGGCTACCGGCTCCGCCGACAGGATGGCGACCGGCTCCGGCTTGAGATGGGCGTTGAGGGCATCGCGGACCGTGTCGGCGGGCCATTCCCGCGCGAGGTCGAGATGGGCGACCTGGCCGAGGGCGTGGACGCCGGCGTCGGTGCGCCCGGCG
>JAGRKY010000846.1:3067-3744 GCA_020442095.1 Bauldia sp. | reverse complement strand
GGCAACACCGGCATCGGCCTTGCGATGGTCTGCGCCCGCAAAGGCTACCCGCTTGTCGTCACCATGGCCGAGAATTTCAGCGTCGAGCGTCGCAAGCTGATGCGCTTTCTCGGCGCCAGGGTGATCCTGACGCCAGCGTCCGAAAAGGGATCGGGCATGCTCGCCAAAGCCGTCGAACTCGCCGAGAAGCACGGCTGGTTCCTCTGCCGGCAATTCGAGAACGAGGCGAATGCCGACGTCCATTCGCGGACAACGGCGCCCGAAATCCTGCGCGATTTCGAGGGCCGCCGGCTCGACTATTGGGTGACCGGCACCGGCACCGCCGGCACGCTGAAAGGCGTTTCCCGGATCCTCAAGAAGGAACGTCCCGACATCAAGATCGTCGTTTGCGAACCGGACAATGCGCCGATCATCGGAAGCGGCGTGCCCCAGGACTTCGCCCCCGACGGCACGCCGGCGAAGAGTCATCCCTATTTCCGTCCGCATCTCATGCAGGGCTGGACGCCGGATTTCATCCCGAAGCTCGCCAATGACGCGATCGCCGACGGTCTCGTCGACGAAGTCGCGCCGATCAAGGGCGACGACGCACTGCGATACGCGAGGCTGCTTGCGACCGAGGAAGGCGTGTTCTGCGGCATCTCGGGAGGAGCGACCTTTGCCGGCGCCATGCAGATCGC
>JAGRKY010000846.1:0-2984 GCA_020442095.1 Bauldia sp. | reverse complement strand
ATTTCGGTCGAGATGACCGAAGAGGAGATGGAGATAGCGGCATCGACGCCCCGCTACCGCTTCGACGTCCAGGCATCTTCCACGCCCGACCCCGCCGCGGCGAAGCCTGACGAGGCGACGACCGGCGCGGCCGACTTCGTCGAGGAGGTTGTCGCCTCGAAGGAGCAGCCGGTCGTGCTCTTCGCGCTCGAATGGTGCGAATTCTCCTGGTCCCTCCGCAAGATGTTCGCGGAAATGGACATTCCCTACCGGTCGGTCGACCTCGACTCGGTGGACTACCAGAAGGACAACTGGGGCGGCGACATCCGGGCAGCGCTTCGCGAGCGCATCGCGACGCCCACCATCCCGCAGGTCTTCGTCGGTGGCGAACATATCGGCGGCTGCACGGAGACCCTCGACGCCTTCAATGATGGCCGTCTCCAGGATCTCCTGACAAGGAGCGGGGTCGCCTTCAGCCCGAAGGCGGTGGATGCCTATTCCTACCTGCCCAAGTGGGTCCACCCACGCTGAATTGCCGGCGAAGGAATCCTAGGTTTCACGCAGGCCCGCCAGCCGGTCGAGGGCGCCCTGGAGGATGTAGGCGGCGGCCATCTTGTCGACGACGGCCTCGCGGCGCTTGCGGCTGGCATCGGCCTCGAGCAACGTCCGGGTTACGGCTGCCGTCGACAGCCGCTCGTCCCACAGGGCGATTGGCAGGTCGGTATGCGGGCCGAGGTTGCGGACGAAAGCCCGCGTCGCCTGCGCCCGCGGCCCCTCGGAGCCGTCCATGTTGACCGGAAGGCCGAGCACCAGCGCGACCGGCGCATATGGGGCGATCCGCTCCAGCATCTCGCGCACGTCGGCGGTGAATTTCGTCCGCCTGACGACGGTCAGCGGCGTCGCGATCCGGCGACCGGGATCGGAGGTGGCAATTCCGATGGTCTTGGTGCCAAGATCGAGGCCGACGAGCGCGCCGGCCGGCGGCAGGATCGTCGCCAGTTCTTCAACCGTCATGGGTGCCGGGGTGATGACCATCGCGGTCTCATATCGCGGCTTCCCGGAATTGTCGCCTCCCGACCGGCCGGGCGCTCAACACAGGTTCGCCAAACGCTTGCGGAGAAAATGATGAAACTCACCTGGTTCGGCCATTCGGCCTTTCGTATCGACATCGACGGCGCGGTGATCATGATCGACCCGTTCCTCGCCAATCCGACATTCAAGGGCGACCACCCGACCGCCTATCGCGGCACGACCCATGTCGTCCTCACCCACGGCCACGACGACCATACCGGCTCGACGGTGGAGATCTGCGAGGCGACCGGCGCGACGCTGATCGCCAATTTCGAGATCTGCAACTTCCTCGCCGACCAGGGCGTCGCCGAGATCAGTCCGATGAATACCGGCGGAACGGTCGATTTCGGGCCGTTTTCGGTGTCGTTCGTACCCGCCTGGCACTCGTCCGGGACCGTGATCGACGGCAAGCCTATCTATCTCGGCAACCCGTGCGGGGTGGTGATCGCCGCTCCGGGAGAACGGACGCTTCTCCACATGGGCGACACGGACATCTTCTCCGACATGGCCCTGACCAACGAGATCTACGCACCGAAGATCGGCATCATCCCGATCGGCGACCGTTTCACCATGGGTCCGAAACTCGCGGCCATCGCCTGCCAGCGCTTCTTCGACCTCGAGACCGCGATCCCCTGCCACTACGGAACTTTCCCGATGCTCAGCGGAACCGCAGAGGATTTCACCGCCCGGATGGCCGGCGGAACGACCGGGGTCGTCGTCCCCGATCGTGGCGTAGCGATTGAATTGTAAGGAGAAATCGGCGCGGCACGCGAAACGGCGGCCGCGCCCGGAACCGGCCTAGCCAGGCCGGTATTGCTGAATGCGAGTCGTCCGAAGGCCGGCAAGGCCATGGTCGTCGATCGACTGCTGCCAGGAGAGGAACTCCTCGACGGTCAGGGTGTAACGATTGCAGGCTTCCTCAAGGCTAAGAAGTCCTCCACGCACGGCGGCGACGACTTCCGCCTTACGGCGTATTACCCAGCGTTTGGTGTCGCGCGGCGGAAGATCTGCGATCGTCAATGGGCTCCCATCGGGCCCGATCACATACTTCACACGCGGACGAAGCTGTTCGGTCATTCTACTCTCACACTTAATCCTGACCCGTCCAGCCGCGACACTAGGACAGCGGCTTTAAAATTTGGCTAAGTGGCGAGCAACAAATCGGTAAGATTTGTAAAGGCTTGGGCAAACCCGTCGGAGACCGGGACGCGACAATGCCTTGAAGAAGGCGCGATCGCGACTATAGTCCGGTATCCTTGAACGGGGCGCCGGCGGTCGGGCGTCCGCCGAAGCAAGCAGACAGATGCACACCAGCCTTGACCTTCCCGGCAGCCCTGCCCGGACCCGCGTTGTCGTTGCGATGTCCGGTGGCGTCGATTCCTCGGTTGTCGCGGGCCTCCTCAAGGAGGCGGGCTATGACGTGGTCGGTGTCACCCTGCAGCTCTACGACCACGGCGAGGCGACCCACCGGAAGGGCGCCTGCTGCGCCGGCCAGGACATCCACGATGCCCGGCGCGTCGCCGAGACGCTCGGCATTCCGCACTACGTCCTCGACTACGAGGAACGCTTCAAGGAAGCGGTGATCGACCCCTTTGCCGACAGCTACGCCGCCGGCGAGACGCCCGTGCCCTGCATCGCCTGCAACCAAACGGTCAAGTTCGCCGATCTCCTCGGCACCGCCGAACGGCTCGGCGCCGATGCGCTGGCGACCGGCCACTACGTCCGCTCCGAACAGCGCGGCAACCATCGCGCCCTCTTCCGTCCGGTCGACCTCGACCGCGACCAGAGCTATTTCCTCTTCGCCACGACGCCGGCGCAGCTCGATTTCCTGCGCTTTCCCCTCGGCAACATGACCAAGGCCGAGACCCGCGAGGCGGCGCGTTCCTTCAACCTGCCGATCGCCGAGAAACACGACAGCCAGGATATCTGCTTCG
>JAGRKY010000845.1 GCA_020442095.1 Bauldia sp. | reverse complement strand
CCTTGACGATCTGGTAGCGATCGAGATTGGCGCCGATCGGATCCTTGAGCGCCGCGACCAGGAAGCTCGGCGCCTTGCCGTCGGGCGCGTCGCCAAGGTCGCCGCCCATCGGCACGCCCTTGGTATAGCCGATCAGGCCGGGCGTCCGGGTATTGGCGTCGTCGGCCGTGAAATCAAATCCGCCGAACAGCCAGACCACCATCCGCGGCCCGGTCGTCGCATAGGTCTCCCGCCGCTCCATCGCGTCGAAGATCGACTGGCGGGTATTTTCCCGCGCCCAGACCGCCGCATAGCCCGAGCCGGAAGCCTCCCAGTCGAAGATCGTCCCGTTCGGGCTCTGGACGAACACCGCCCGCAACCGTTCGGGACTGGGTTCCATCGCCGAGGTCTTGCCGAAGAAATTGTCCTCGGCGACGGCGGCGAGACCGGTATGGGCGTCGGTCGAGCCGACCATGCCGAACTTGTAGGGATTGACGCCGAGGCTCGCCTCGAGCTTCAGGCCGTTCTTCAGCGCCGAGCGTGCATATTCGTACTCGAGCATTTCCGGGGTCTTCTTGACGCTGAGGTCGAGGTTGCCCTTGTCCCAGGTTTCGAAGTCGGCGAACTCGTCGTTCGGCGACAGGAAGGGATGGGTCTCGCCGTCACCCTTGATCTGGGTCGCCTCGTAGAGGCGCTCCCACCGTGCCCGCGTCTCCGCGTATTCCCGGTCGAGCGGCTTGTCGGTGCCCGGCTCGATCATCGGGAACATCCGGCCGTTCGACAGGTTGCCGTTATGGGCGATCGCCAGGACGTTGCCGCCGGTCTTCGCCTCGTAGCCGTCCATCCACTTCCAGAGGTCGCGGGGGTTGTCGCTGCCGGGCGGATAGACGGTATAGGGAACCACCTGGCTCGCCTTGTCGGCATTGTCGCGGAAGATCACGTTGCGGTGGAGATTGTTGCCGCCGGTATTCGAGGTCCACTCGTAGCCGATGAAGGCGGTGAACCGTCCCGGATCGTTCGCCTCTTCGGCGGCGGCAATCGTCTCGTCCCACGCCGATTCATAGGCGCGCGAGTCGGGCGAATAGATCAGCGCCGGCGGAAAGGTATCCTGCGAAAAGGCGCTGATGATCTCGAGCGCCGCCGTCGCGCCGTCTCCGGACTGGATCATGTCGTACCAGCGCCGCCCGGTCGGGTCGGCAAGGATGCTCGGATCGCCGGCAAGCAGCTGCGGGAAGAATCCCATGTTGTCGGAGTGGTCGGCAACGACCAGGAAGTCGAGCGGCCGCGACAGCTTCACCGGCTGCCCGGACGACGCCATCACCTCCTCGCCCTTGGCGAAGCGATAGGCCTCGCGCGGGCCGAGCCGCGCCCCGAAGGCGCCGGCATCCATCGAGAAGGAGGTGTGCAGGTGGGTGTCGCCGAAGAGCGGGCGGCTCGGGAAGTTGCGGCCGGCCCATGGCGAATACGGCCTCTCGGCCGGAAACGCCCGGTCGGCGGTCGCCTTGTCGAAGGTCCCTGAATCCATGGCGGTGTCGGCATCCTGTGCGGATGCCTGTTCCGCCGCCGCCAGGTGAAGGATCAGAACCGCGGCCGCAACCGCATGCTCGAAACGAATCGTCATCGGAAGCCCTCCCAGGTCTGTCGTTTATTCCGCCAATCGGCGAATCATTCCGCAATTCGATGACAAGAAGGTAATGTCAGACCTGAATGTGCATCAAAGACAAGGACACGTCGAATCGCATGCTAATGGCACCTGAGCGATAGCCCGTATCGATCTGCATCAGCCATTTGGATCGCGTTGCGCCCGTCACCCGCAGGCGGGCACAAAGGAGCGGAACCGGAGGATATTTTCATGAAAAAAACCATTCTCGCTGCGACAGCCCTGTTGTGGCTGGCTACGTCCAACGCCTTCGCCCAGACCGGTGCCGACAATCCGGATTCTGTCGCTGCGGTGCCTGTCACGGTCGACAACTTTGTTCGCGCCGCGACCGACATCGAGCTCGCCAAATACGTATCGCTCGCGGGAGGCGTGAATCGCTTCTTCCATTTTCGTGCCCCAACCCCGATCGACAACCAGCCGACGATCAGGATGAACCGCGATACGCTTTACAGCACGGCCGTCATCGACATCACCGAGGGGGCGACACTGACGTTGCCCGAGGTCGGCGACCGCTACATGAGCGCCATGGTCGTCAACCAGGACCATTACATCAACGCCGTCTTTTCCGGCGGCGGCGCTTACAAGCTCGACATGGAGACCTTCGATACGCCCTACGTCATCGTCTTCGTCAGGACGCTGGTCGACGCCGCCGATCCCGACGACGTGGCGGCGGTCAATGCGATCCAGGACAAGATGACCGTCGAAGCCGGTTCATCGAAGCCCTTCGTCGCGCCCGACTATGACGGAGCCAGCTTCAACGGAATGGTCAAGGCGATCCTCGGGCTCGGACCTTACGTACCCGACAGTTCCCGGATGTTCGGCGCGAAGCAGGACGTTGACCCGGTTCGGCATATGCTCGGCACGGCCGGCGGCTGGGGTGGCCTGCCCGAGACGCAGGCCTTTTATCTGAACGTCGACCCCGGCCTGCCGCCGGGCGAATACAGGATCGAAGTTCCGAAAGACGTACCGGTCGGCGCTTTCTGGTCGATCAGCCTCTACAACGCGAGCGGATTCTTCGAGCCGAACGATCGCAACGCCTACAACATCAACAGCGTTACCGGAACGCGCAACGACGACGGCTCGATGACGGTGCATTTGGGGGGCTGCGACGACGGACGGAAGAACTGTCTGCCGATCATGGAGGGCTGGAACTACATCATTCGCCTCTATCGGCCGGGCCCCGAGATCCTCGACGGTAGCTGGACCTTCCCCGAAGCCCAGCCGGCGAACTGACCGATGCGAAACCAGGACAGGGAAGAGAAACAATGAAAAGGACGATACTTTTTGCCGCCTTGCTGGCTCCGGTCACCGCATCCGCGGAGGACGTGACGGTCGACAATTTCGTCCGGGCCGAGTCGGACTACAACATCCGTGCGAACCTGAAAGCGGTCGGCGCCGATGTCGGCCAGCTCGTCCATCAGCGCGATCCGGTGACGGCTGAGAACCAGACGGTGATCCGCTCGAACCAGGATACGCTCTATTCATCGGTGATCCTCGACCTCTCCGAGCCGGTAATCGTCACCCTGCCGGAGATCGGCGGGCGATATATGTCGATGCATGTGGTCAATCAGGATCACTACATGTTCGTCGAGACAAAGCCGGGAACCTACGATCTCACCGAGGATTCGGTGGGAACCCGCTTTGCCCAGGTCATTTTCCGCACCTTCACCGACCCCGGCGATCCTGAGGATCTCGAAAGCGCCCATGCCGCGCAGGATGCGATCGCGATTGCTGGGGGCGGGGCGGGGCCGTTCAACGCACCGGACTGGGACGAGAAGGCGTTAGCCGCTGGCCGCAAGGCGCTCAATGACTTTGCCGTTCTCGGTTTCAACTCGGCCTACGCCTTCGGACGCAAGGAAGAGACCCGGCCGATTGACCACCTCATCGGCGCCGCCGCCGGCTGGGGTGGCCTGCCCCGGACCGCCGCGACCTATGTGATCACCAGCGTCGACGGAAATGACGGCACAACGCCGTACACTTTGACGGCTAAGGATGTGCCGGTCGGCGAATTCTGGTCGGTCACGGTCTATAACGCCAACGGCTATCTCGAGGCGAATGATCGCGGCGTGAACAGCTATAATAACGTCACCGCCGAACCGAACGCCGACGGGTCGATCACCATCAATTTCGGCGGATGCGACGACGGCAGGATCAACTGCATCCCGATCACGACCGGCTGGAACTATACGGTGCGGATGTACGAGCCCGGCCCGGAGATTCTCGATGGCTCCTGGACCTTTCCGGTGCCGGAGCCGGCGGGGTGACCTGAGGGTCTACAGCGTCCCCGTCTGCAGCCGGCTCGCATCGAAGGGCGGGCTGCGGCCGGGGTCGAAGGCCGAGAGGTCGACCGTCGTCGCGGCGCCGTCGACGATCAGTTCCGCCATCGCCTCCCCGGTCGCCGGGGCGTTGAGGATTCCCCAGACGCTGTGGCCGGTCGCGACATAGGCATTGCCAACGCCGGGGATCGCGCCGATCAGCGGCAACCCGTCCTGGGTGACCGGGCGGAAACAGGATTGCCGCGCGATGATCCGGGTCGGGTCGAGCGCCGGCGACAATGCCGCGCAGATCGCTTCCAGCCGTTCGATCGATCCGGGATCCGGGGTGACGTCCGCGGGGTCGACCGGCAGCGGACTGTCATGGGCGGAGACGCCGCAGACATAGGTCGTGCCGTTGCTGCGCGGAAACACCTCCGGCGACGCTGTCGCTCCCGACGCCTCGCGATACTCGATGAAGAGCGCGTCGGGGGGCAGCCCCTCGGGGGTATCGAAGACGAGGCTATGCCCCTTCAGTCCGAAGACCGCCGGAAGCGGCACCCATTTGGTCGCAAGGATCGACCACGGACCCATCGCGAGGACGACGGCGTCCGCTTCGATGAGACGGGATGAATCGCCCTCCGTCACGGTCGCGCCCGTCACCGTCCCGCCGTCGTCCGATCGCGCCAGATCGGCGACCGTACCCTGTATCACCCCCGCCGCCCGCCGTTCCGCGGCCGTCACAAGCGCCCTGGTGAAGGCGCCGGGCTCGACCTGCGCGGTGGTTTCGACGGTGCCGAGCTGCGATGCGAGAGCCAGCTCGTCGGAGATCCACCCTACGCCGAAATCATTGTTTATACTGGACTTTCGGTTAGCAGCGGCGAACCCGGAATAGGTTGTCATCGCCCGGTAGCCATAGTCCGCGTCGAGTTCCCCGGCCAGCGCGGCATGGAGGGCATAACTGCGCCGCGCCAGCCCCTCCAGCGGCCCCCCGTCGCACCAGTCAAGTCCCAGGAATCCCCCGCTTTTTCCGGATGCGGCGCAGGCGATCCCGGTGCGTTCGACGACGGTGACATCCACGCCGCGCTTCGCCAGGAAATAGGCGGTCGCCGCTCCGATCACCCCGCCGCCGCATATCAGGACCCTCATCCGCCTCGCTCTTCCTTCCCCTGAAAATGTCTGTGTTTTCAATGGATTATGTCAGCGCCACCCCAACCAGCGCGCCGACCGCATAGGTGACGCCGGCCGCCGCATAGCCGATCAGGATCTGCCGGACCGCCGAGAAAACCACGCCCCTCCCCGTGAATAGCGACGTCCCGAAACCGATCAGCGCCAGTGCGATTCCGCCCGAAACCAGACTCGCGATCACCGCCGTCGCCCCGGTCAGGAAAAAGAACGGAGCGACCGGAAAGATCGCACCGATGGCGAAAAGCATGAACGACGAAGCCGCCGCAACCCAAGCGGATCCGCC
>JAGRKY010000103.1 GCA_020442095.1 Bauldia sp. | reverse complement strand
AGCGCCGCCAGCGGCTCGTCCAGCAGAATCAGCCGCGGCTCGCAGATCATCGCCCGGGCGAGTGCCACGCGCTGTCGCTGCCCGCCGCTGAGCTGGCTTGGGAAACGGTCTTCCAGTCCCTCGAGCCCGACGGTCTTCAGGATGCTGTTGACCCGCTCGCTCGTCTCCCCCCGCGGCTTGTGGCGGACGCTTGGCCCGAAGGCCACGTTCTGGCGGACCCGCATATGGGGGAACAGCGCATAGTCCTGGAACACTGTGTTGCAGGGACGGCTGAAGATCGGCAGGTCGGTGATGTCCTGCCCGTCGAGTTCGATGCGGCCGCTGGTCGGCTTCACGAAGCCGCCGATCAGCCGAAGCAGCGTCGTCTTGCCCGAGCCCGACGGTCCGAGGAGCGTCAGGAATTCCCCCTCCGGCACCTTCAGGTCCGTCGGCGTCAGGGCGACGAAATCGTCATAGGTCTTGCTGACGCCGCTGAGCACCAGGCTGCCGCGTTCGCCCTCGATCGCGGGCTCAGGCGCGGTCATCGGTTCCCCGCCCGGTGCGGCCATCCGTCAAGTCCCGACACCGGTAGGTTCTCCTTGCATGATGTCCCGGATGCGATTACGGTATACCGTATAATCTCAGGTCGTGGAGGCATGTCAACTACCGTGCGCCCAACCTCCGTCGTCAAGCAAGACGAGAAATTCGCCACTCCGGCCGAAGATTTAGGCCGTCGCTTCGAACGCCTCGAGCGCCGCCGCCGGCTGGCCGACCAGGTATCGGAAAACCTGATACTCGGGATCGCCTCCGGGCGGCTGCCACCCGGCGAAAGGCTCGTCGAGGCGGACATCGCCAACGACCTCGGCATCAGCCGCATTCCCCTCCGCGAGGCGCTGTCGGTCCTTGAAAGCCAGGGCATCATCATCGCCGACGCCCACCACCGCCGCCGCGTCGTCTCCTTCGACAACATCCGCGTGCTCCAGGTCTGCACCACCCGGCTGACCCTCGAACGACAGGCGGTCCGCGAGGCCGCCCGGACCTATCGCCGCGACCCGACGCGGATCGCGGCCCTCGACGCGGTGATCGAGCGGATGAAGGTGACCGTCGACGAAGGCGCGGAGCCGCTGCGGGTCAACCAGAACGACGTCGACTATCACACCGAGATCTACGCAGCGACCGACAACCCCTGTTTGCTGACCCTGTGGGAGACGCTGTCGCGCCATGTCGCGATCGTCTTCGCGCTGGAGACCTTCGAGCGGATCGATCCGGTCCAGAACCTCCAGCAGCACCAGCGCCTCCGCGACATGCTGCTCGACAGCGATGACGCCGCCCTCGACGCGGAAATCGAAGACCACATCATGAAATACATGAACGAGGCGACCTGACCCCTATCCCTCCAGCAGAAGGATTTCTCCCATGTCTTTCCGACTGACACGACGTACCCTGCTTTCCGGCGCCGCCGCCATGGGCGCCACCCTCACCCTGCCGCTCAGCCTTCGCGCCGAGGGCACCCTTCGCATGCTGACCTGGGAGGGCTATGCCGAAGACGAGTGGGTCAAGGAGTTCGAGGAAGCAACCGGCGCCACGGTCAACATCAGCTACGCCGGCAGCGTCGACGAAATGTTCGCCAAGATGGCGAGCTCCAAGGGCGCTGACTTTGACCTCGTCGCGGTCGATACCAGCTCGATCCCGCGCTACATCGACGCCGGCCTCATCCAGCCGGTCGATCTCGCGAAGCTCAAGAATTTCAATAACCTGCTGCCGGAATTTCAGTCGGTCAAGGAACTCCAGCACGAGGGCAAGAACTACGGCGCGCCCTTCGCCTGGGGATCGATCGGGCTGATCTACGACACCAACGAATTCGCCGACAATCCCCCGGACTCCTGGGCGACCATGTGGGACCCTGAGCTGGAAGGCCGGCTGATCGCGCTCGACGATGCCAACAACAACATCGTCACCGCCGCCCTCTATCTCGGCTTCGAGGACCCCTACAACCTCACCGACGAGCAGTTCGAGCAGATCAAGAAGGCGCTGATCGACCAGAAGCAGCTTCTCGCTACCTACTATTCCGGCTTCGACGAAGGCGTCGAGATCTGGAAGCAGAACGCCATCGTCGCGAGCCTCGCCATGGGCGAGTTCCAGGCGCAGAAGATGCTCGATCAGAACATGCCGATCAAATACATCATCCCCAAGGAAGGGGCGATCGGCTGGCTCGACTGCCTGCTGCTCAGCGCCGGGGCCGAGAATCCCGATCTCGTCTACGCGTGGATCGACCACGTGCTGCAGAAGAAGATCGGCCTCGAGCTCACCGCGAAGAACGCCTACGGCAACACCACCAGCCCGACCCCCGGCATGGAATATGCCGACCGCCTGAGCTGGCTGCAGCCGCCGGAAGACTTCAACAAGCGCATCGCGATCTGGAACGAAGTCAAGGCGTCCCTCTAGACCCCTCTCCCCACCAACGCGCGCATTGGCAGCCGGGCCCGATCATCGGGCCCGGCCAGCGCCGGACGAGTCCCAAAATGAAGATCACCGATGTCGAGATCCATGTCCTGCTCGCGCCGAACATGGACCCGTCGCAGACCTCCTCGGCCCAGGACGACCTGGTCGTCATCATCCATACCGACGAGGGCGTGAGCGGGATCGGGGAGACCGACGTCAACCCGTGGATGGCCAAGGCCGCGCTGACCGCGCCCGGCACCCACACCATGGGGCTCTGCATCAAGGACCTGCTGATCGGCGCCGATCCCTTCGACATCGCCGGCATCTGGGACCGGATGTACAAGGGCACCGCGATGAACGGCCGCCGCGGGCTCGTCGTCCACGCCATGGGCGCGGTCGACATGGCGCTCTGGGATCTCAAGGGCAAGGCGCTCGGCAAGCCGGTCTGGGAGCTTCTCGGCGGCGTCGGACAGGACAAGGTCTATCCCTATGCCTCGCTGCTGCCCGCCGGCAACAGCTACGAGGAATACCGCGAGGCGCTCCTCCAGAACGCGCTGACCGCCAAGGAACTCGGCTTCAAGGCGATGAAGCTCGAAGTGATCATGAACGGCCCCTATGCCCATGGCGGCATGCGCGAATCCTACGACCGCCACACCGAGGTCGTCGCCGCGATCCGCTCCGCCGTCGGCCCCGAACCGACCCTGATGGTCGATGTCGGCTACCTCTGGCCGGACGCGAAGAGCTGCCTCGATGTCGTCAGGGACTGGAAGGAGTTCGACCTTTTCTTCCTCGAGACGCCGGTCTGGTCCGACGACACCGAGGAGCTCGCCAAGGTCGCCGAGGCCGCGCCGATGAAGATCGCGGTCGGTGAATGGCTTGCCACCCGCTACGAATTCAAGGAACTTATGGACCTAGGCAAGGTTCAGGTGGCGCAGCCCGACGTGGGGAGGGTCGGCGGGCTGTCCGAGGCGAAGATCGTTTGCGACATGGCGGCCGAGCGCGGCGTGACCATCGTTCCCCACTGCTGGAAGACGGCGATCTCGATCTCCGCCACCGCCCACCTCGCCTTCAACACCCCCCACTGCGCCTTCATCGAATACCTGCCGCGCCAGCTCTGTTTCGAGACGTTGCGCCGCGAGCTCGCCGACGAGGACCTGGTCTTCGAGGACGGCGCGCTGTCGCTGCCGAGCAAACCCGGCCTCGGCGTCGAACTGAACGAGGAGGCCCTCCGATCCTACACCGTCGCGTGAGCCTCCGATGACGACCGCCCAGGCCCTCTCCGGCCCCGACCAGATCCGGGCGAGGAACCGCGGCGTCGGCCTCTTCACGCTCTTCGTCTGGCTGGCGCCGATCGTCTTCGTCGCGATCCCGATCGCCTCCTTCTTCGTCTTCAGCTTCTTCCAGAAGGTCGACAATGAATTCGTCGCCGACCTCAGCTTCAACAATTACATCCGCTGGTGGTCGGACCCGATCTATCTCCGGGTCTTCTGGCTCACTCTGCAGATCGCAATCGGCGTCGCGTTCCTCGACCTGCTCGTCGGCTATCCCGCCGCCTATCTGGTGACCCGGGCCCGCGGCTCGTTGCGTGGCGTGCTTCTCGCCTTGCTCGTCGCACCGCTCTTCATGAGCTACATCATCAAGCTCTATGCGCTCAGGAGCCTGCTCGGCGGCAACGGCTTTCTCAAGCGGATGGGCGATGCCATCGGCATCGACCTGCCGATCAGCGCCCTGCTCTTCAACCAGCAGGCCGTCTTCTTCACCATGGTGCTGGTCTACCTGCCCTTCGTCGTGCTGCCGATCTACGCCAGCCTGATCAACGTGCCGCAGAGTCTCGTCCATGCCTCGGCCGATCTCGGCGGCCGGCCGGGCCAGACCTTCTGGCGGGTGATCTTCCCGCTCAGCCTTCCCGGCACCGCGATCGGCGGCATGTTCGTCTTTGTCCTCGCCCTCGGCGATTTCGTCACGCCGCAGATGGTCGGCGGCACCCGCGGCTTCACCTATGGCAAGCTGGTCTGGAGCCAGTTCGGCCTCGCCTATGAATGGCCTTTCGGCGCATCGATGGCGGCGCCCATCCTCGTCGTCTCGCTGGCGGTCGTCGGGCTCGCCACCTGGATCAGCCGGCGCGCGGGAGTGACGCTGTGAGCACCGTCGAGCGCCTCGTCCTCTTCGTCCTGTCGGTGTTCTTCGTCTTCCTCCTCGTCGCCCTGCTCGCGCCGGTCGTCATCGTCGTCCTCGGCTCCTTCTATCTCGACGACCACGGCAACTTCGATTTCGCCGCCCCGACCCTCCAATGGTACGCGGGCGTCTTCGACAACCGCCAGATCGTCGATTCGATGATCAACACGCTGATCGTCGGCTTCGCGAGCGTCTTCGTCGCCATCGCCTTGTCGATCCTCCTCGCCCTCTTCCAGTTCTGGACCCACCGTCGGGGCGCCATCGCCCTCGACCTGCTGATCGTCCTCCCCTTCGTCCTGCCGCCGCTCGTCGTCGGGCTCTCGCTCCTCGTCTTCCTGCGCGAGATCGGCGTCCCGACCGGCCTTGCCGCCGTGATCATCGGCCACTCGCTCTTCGTCCTCGCCATCGTCTACCGGATGATCCACAACCGCCTCGTCCAGATGGGCCGCAGCCATATCGAGGCGGCGATGGATCTCGGCGCGACGCCGATGCAGACCTTCTGGCGCGTGATCCTGCCGCAGATCCGCGGCGCGATCGGCGTCGCCGCGATCCTCGCCTTCACGCTCTCCTTCGACGAGACGCTGATCAGCCTCTTCCTCGTCGGCGACCAGAACACCTTGCCGATCATGCTCTGGGCGATGATGCGGACCGGCTTCTCGCCGTCGATCAACGCGCTGGCGACGCTGATACTCGCCACCTCGCTGCTCCTGATCTGGCTGGCGACCCGCCGCGACAAGGCGAGCGTCGCCGCCGACAAGCGGTAGCACTTTACGGCGTCGCCAATGCCCCGGCGGCTGTCCGCCCATGGCACGGCAATTGCCTTTTCATTCGTCGCATGCCTTGGCACCGCCGCCCGAAATCGGCGGCCCGCCGACAACACGGCCGGCGCCTTCGGTGAGCGAAGCGGCCGGAATGGAAAGACTTGTGACCGCCATCAAACGGCTTTTCGTCCTGCTCTGCGGATTCGAGATCATCCCGAAGACGATCTCGACCCGCGACCGCGGCGAGCGCTTCATCATCAGCGTCCCGATCACTGCCTATTTGTTGGACACGACCGAGGGCTGGGTGCTGTTCGACACCGGCCTCGACGCCGCCAACCTCCGGGAGCCGCGGCTGACCGAGCTCTACACGTCCAAGGGCTGGGACCCGCCGCCCGTCGTCCGGCCGAGCCATGACCTCGCCTCCCAGCTCGCCGCGATCGGCATCTCCTTCGCCGATATCGGCCACGTGATCCTCAGCCACCTCCATGCCGACCACAGCGGCCACCTCAAGCACCTCCGCCACGCCCGGGTGACGATCCAGCGCCGGGAATACGACTACGCCTTCAGCGGCAAGGCGAGGCCGTCGTGGTTCCCGTCCGACTACGATTTCCCCGACATCGACTGGCATCTGATCGACGGCGATTTCGACGTCATGTCCGGCCTGCAGATCCTCGATACGCGCGGCCATTCGCCGGGCCACCAGTCGCTGGTCGTCGAGCTTCCCCAGACCGGAACGGTGGTCCTCGCGGCGGATGTCGGCGACCTGATGGAGAATTTCGAGCAGGAGATCCTTCCCGGCGAGAGCGTCGACGACGAGGCGGCCCTCGCCGCCATACGACGGCTCAACCGGATCGTCGCCGAACAGGACGCGATGCTCCTCCTCACCCACGATCCCGACCAGGTCCAGCGCATCAGGCTGGCGCCGGACTGCTATGACTGACACCCGCCCGGTCGTCGACATCGACGCCCTGTCGGTGGTGCTGCACCGCGACGGCCGTGCAAACCGCGTCCTCGACAACGTCGCGCTCTCCCTCGGCGCGGGCGAGATCGTCGCGCTGGTCGGCGAGAGCGGTTCGGGCAAGTCGACGCTCGGCCTCGCGATCCAGGGGCTGCTGCCGGATGCCAGCGAGCCGAAGGTCGAAGGCTCGATCCTCCTCGCCAGCGAGGAGGTGGTCGGCGCGCGGCCGGCGCGGCTGAGGGAGCTCCGGCACCGCACCGTCCGTGCCGTGTCGCAGGACCCGATGGGCGCCCTCGACCCGACCATGACGATCGGCGCCCAGATGCGCGAGGCCGCCCGCGATCCCGCCGAGATACCCGACTGGCTGACCCGCATCGGGCTTCCCGACCCGGCCCGCATCGTTGCCGCCTATCCGCACGCGCTGTCGGGCGGCCAGCGCCAGCGGGTGCTGATCGCCATGGCGATGTCGGCGCGCCCCGCCCTTCTCATCGCCGACGAGCCGACGACCGCGCTCGACGTCACGGTCCAGGCCCAGATCCTCGACCTCATCCGGACGCTCTGCCGCGAGGAAGGCACGGCCGTCCTCTTCATCACCCACGATCTCGGCGTCGCCTCGGTGCTCGCCGATCGCGTCGTCGTGCTCTATGGCGGCCGCGTCGCCGAAATCGGCCCGACCGACGCGATGCTCACCCGTCCCCGGCACCCCTATACGCAAGGCCTTCTCATGGCCCGCTTCGATCTCGACGCGGACAAGAGCCGGCCGCTCCGCCCCCTTTCCGGCGACCCGCCCAACACTTTCGGCGCCGACGACGCTTGCCGCTTCGCGCCGCGCTGCCATCTCGCGGAAGCCGTCTGCCGGTCCGAGCGCCCGCCGCTCCGCGTGGTCGACGGCCAGCCGGGAAGCGTCGCCTGCTTCTTCGCTGACCGCAGCCGGGCGATCGCCGCGCAGGAGGAAGCAACGGCCGCGTGGCCGGCCATGGCGCCGGTCAGGCCCGGCTTCGCGCTCGAATTCGCCAATGTCGGCAAGACCTTCGCGCTCGGCCGCGCTGGCGTCTTCGGCCGGCGGCGCTACCTCGAGGCCCTTTCCGGCGTGACCTTCCGCGTCGAACGCGGCGAGGCCGTCGCGCTCGTCGGCGAGAGCGGCTCGGGCAAGTCGACCGTCCTCCGTCTCGCCGCGGGCCTGATCGAACCGGACACCGGTGACGTGGCGCTCGGCGATTCCGAGCCGCCGCAGATGATCTTCCAGGATGCCACCGCCTCGCTGACGCCCTGGCTGACCGCCGGCGAGCAGATCGGCGAACGCCTCCGCATGGCCGGGAAGAACCGCGCGGAACGGCGCGCGCGGGTTATCGCCGCGCTCGAGACCGTCGGGCTCGACGGCGCCTTCGCCGATGCGCGGCCGAGCGAACTTTCCGGCGGGCAATGCCAACGGGTCGCCGTCGCGCGCGCCATCGTCGTGCCGCCAAGCCTCCTCCTCTGCGACGAGCCGATCAGCGCCATGGACATGTCGTCGGCCGCGCAGACCCTGAACCTCCTCGGCGAGCTGCGCCGCCGGATGGGCATGCCGATGCTCTTTGTCACCCACGATCTGGCCGCGGCCCGTTTCATCGCCGACCGCATCATCGTCATGCGGAGCGGACGGATCGTCGAGGAAGGAACGGCCGACACCGTCGTCTCCACGCCGCGCGAGGACTACACCCGCGACCTGCTGGCCGCCGTCCCGGCGCCAGGGGCGGCCTGAGCCATGACCGCTGTCCCTACGACCATCGAAACCCGCAAGGCCCGTCCCTTCGCCTGGCTGTCGCGAATGGGAATGATCGAGCGGATCGGCGTCTTCGCGCTGCTCGCGATCACCCTCATCGCTATCTTCGCGCCGCTGATCGTCCCTTATGACCCGCAAATCCGCGTCGCCCCCGAATTCCAGCCGCCGTCCCTCGCCCACCCCTTCGGTACCGACGAGATCGGCCGGGACCTGTTCTCGCGAGTCATCCTCGGCATTCGCCTCACCTGGCTTCCCGGCATCGGCATCATCCTCGCCGGGCTGGTCATCGGCACTATCGTCGGCGTGATTTCCGGCGCCGTCGGCGGCATCGTCGATTCCGGCTTGCAGCGGTTGACCGAGGTCTTCCTTGTCCTCCCCTCGACGCTGATCGCCCTCGCCGTCGTCGCGGCGCTCGGCCCGGGCCTCGTCAACACCATGCTCGCCATCACCATCTTCTGGTGGCCGTGGTACGCGCGGATTTCCCGGGCGGAGATCAAGGCCCAGGTGGTGCGGCCGCATGTCGTGGCGGCCCGGCTTGCCGGGGTCCGGGGCACGCGGCTCCTCGTCTTCTACCTCCTTCCCGGCGCGATCCCCTCGCTGCTCGTCGCCGCGACCCTCGATGTCGCCAACGTCATCCTGATGCTGTCGCTCTTCTCCTTCCTCGGCCTCGGCATGCCGGCGCCGGCGCCCGAGCTCGGCGCGATGACGGCGCGCGCCGTCGAGAACCTCACCGTCTTCTGGTGGCTGCCGATCCTCCCGGCGGCAGTCATCTTCGTCATGTGCCTGGCCGCCAATTTCGCCGGAGACGGCGTCCGGGCGGCCCTGAAGAGCGTCTAGCCGTGCTCGTCTTCCTCGCCCGGCGGCTGGTCGCCCTTGTCCTCATCCTCCTGACGATGACCTTCATCGTCTTCTGCCTGCAGCGCGTCGTGCCGACCGATCCGGTACGGGCGCTGGCGGGCCCGAACGCGCCGGTCGAGGTCGTCGACAGGATGCGCGAGGAGATGGGGCTCAACGATCCCCTCCCCGTCCAGTACGGCCGCTTCGTCGCCGGTCTCGTCGAGGGCGATCTCGGCACCTCGGTGCGGACCCGCAAGCCGATCGCCGAGGACCTCGCCCGCTACGCCCCGGCCTCGATCGAGCTGATGATCTGGGCGCTGATCCTCGGTGTCGCGGCCGGCTCGCTGGTCGCGGTGGTCCAGAGCCTCAGGCGGCGAACGGACGGGCTTCGCCTGTTGCTCATGGCCGCCGGCTCGCTGCCGATCTTCCTGACGGCACTGCTCCTGACGTTGATCTTCTGGTTCGACCTCGGCTGGCTGCCCGGCGCCGGCCGATTGTCGATCCGCGGCTTCGACGCCGGTCCGACCGGGCTGCTGGTGCTCGACGGGCTGATCCAGGGCCGGCTCGACGTCGTCGGCAATGCCATCGCCCACCTCATCCTGCCCGCCACGGCCCTCGCCCTGCCGATCGCCGTCGCGGTCGCGCGGTCGCTTCACGGCTCGCTCGTGGCGGTGCTTCGCCAGCCCTATATCCGCACCGCGCGCGGCAACGGCCTCACCGAACGGCGCGTGATCCTCCGCCACGGCGTCCGCAATGCCGCGGCCGCGCCCCTTGCGATGGTCGGCCTGCAGATCGGCCTGCTCTTCGCCAACCTTCTCATCGTCGAGCGCATCTTCGCCTGGCCCGGTCTCGGCCTCTACACCGTCCAGGCCTTCGACAGCTCGGACCTGCCGGCGGTGCTCGGCGTCGCGGTGGTGTTCGGCGCCTTCTACGTGATCGTCAACATCGTGGTCGATGTCCTGCAGAGCTGGGCCGACCCGCGGGTGCGGCTCGGCTGACCCGGCTCAACCACACAGGCAGCGGCGCCGCCCCGACGGCGGGCGATAGCGGCGCGGGGTGACGAGACTGTCGAGTCGGCCGGCGATGCCGGCGGCCTCGGCGCGGAGCGCGGCGAGATCGATGCTGGCGTGCTCGCCGTTCTCGACAACGGTCCGGCCGGCGACCATCACGGTCTTCACCTCGGCGCGCGAGCCGAAGCGCACCAACTCGGGCACGAGATCCTGCACCGGGCCGAGATGAGCAGCGCTGCCGTCGAGGACGACAAGGTCCGCACCCTTGCCGGGCTCGAGCGACCCGCGCGTCGCCTCGAGACCGAGGGCGCGGGCAGCCTCGCTGGTCGCCATGGCGAAGACGTCGACCTCGTCGAGGGTCTCGGCGTCATAGGCGTCGATGCCGCGGGTGGCGGTGTGGAGCAGCCACGCCGAATGCATGACGATGAACATGTCGTTGACCGCGTTGTCGCAGCCGAGGCCAACGGTGATGCCGGCGGCGCGCATCGCCGGGACGTCGGGGACGCGTGCGAGGATGTTGGCGCATTCGACGGCGGAATGGGCGACCGAGGCACGGCCTTCGCCGAGAAGCGCGATCTCGCGGGCGGTGGCGAGCATGGCGTGGACGACCACCAGGTTCCGGTCGATGACGCCGAGATC
>JAGRKY010000102.1 GCA_020442095.1 Bauldia sp. | reverse complement strand
TATTCGATGCCGTTATGGACCATCTTGACGAAGTGGCCGGCGCCGCTCGGGCCGCAATGCAGGTAGCCGTGCTCGGCGGTGCCGCCGACCTTGTCGCGGCCGGGCGTGCGCGGCGCCGAGTCGATCTTCGGAGCGAGTGACGCGAAGACCGCGTCGAGATGCTGCACCGCTTCATCGGGGCCGCCGATCATCTGGCAGAAGCCGCGCTCGAGGCCCCAGACGCCACCGCTGGTCCCGACATCGACATAATGGACGCCGCTCGGCGCCAGACGTTTGGCGCGGTCGATATCGTCGCGATAATAGGAGTTGCCGCCGTCGACGATCATGTCGCCCTTTTCCATCAGGCCGGAAAGCTGGCCGAGCGTCTCCTCGACGACGCCGGCCGGGACCATCATCCATGCGGCGCGGGGCCTGGTCAGCTTGGAGACGAAATCCTCCATCGACGTCGCGCCGATGGCGCCTTCGCCGGCGAGCTGCTTGACCGCGTCGGGGCTGACGTCGAAGACGACGCATTCATGTCCGTCGCGCATCAGCCGGCGGACCATGTTGGCGCCCATCCGGCCGAGTCCGATCATCCCGAGTTGCATGGTCTCAATTTCCTTCCGGTTCGAATGGTCGTTGGTCGGCGGTTCGGCCGCCGTCAGGCGGCGAGCGCCGAGACCTTGGCCTCGATGCTGTCGAGAAGCTGCTTGAAGGAGCCGTCGAAGGAATCGCGGCCCTCGATCTGCAGTCGAGCCGCCAGCGCGCCGACGTCGAGCCCGGCCTTGGCGATCGTCGCGATCGTTTCCTCGGCGTCGCCGCCGTCCGGCGACAACGCGCCGTCCAGCTTGCCGTGATCGCCGAAGGCGAGCAGCGTCGCCTCGGGCATGGTGTTGACCGTGTTGCCGGCGGCAAGCGCGGTCACGTAGAAGGTGTCCGGAATCCGCGGGTCCTTGGCGCTGGTGCTGGCGAACAGCAACCGCTGCGGCGCGGCGCCGGCGGCGGCAAGCTTCTTCCAGCGATCGGATTCGAGGAGATCGCAATAGGCCTTGAAGCTTTGCTTGCCGATCGCGACGCCGAGTTTGTTATGCAGCTCCTCCGGCAGCGTCTTCGACGCCGCGACATCCCAGCGCGAGATGAACAGCGAGGCGACCGAATGGACGTTCAGGTCCTGCCCGGCCGCCGCCCGGCGCTCCAGGCCGCGCATGAAGGCCTCGGCCGAGTCGACATAGTGCTCGCGCGAGAAGAGCAGGGTGACGTTGATCGAGATGCCGGCGGCGGTCAGTTCCTCGATCGCAACGAGCCCCGCCTGGGTGCCCGGCACCTTGATGAAGACGTTCGGCCGCGCCGCCTGGGCGTGCAGGCGCTTGGCCTGGGCGATCGTTCCCTCGGCGTCGTCGGCCAGCGTCGGTGACACTTCCAGCGACACGAAGCCGTCGATGCCGCCGGTGGCGTCGTGGATCGGCCGGAACAGGTCGGCGGCCGCGGTGATGTCCTCCAGGGCGATCTCGAAGAACAGCTCCTCGGTCGAGAGCCCCCGGCCGATCCGGCTGCGGATCGCCTGGTCGTAGTCGGCGCTGCCGGCGATCGCGTGCTGGAAGATGGTCGGATTGGAGGTCAGGCCGGTGACCGAAAGGTCGGAAATATAGCGGGCGAGCGTGCCGCTATCGAGAAGTTCGCGACGGATGTTGTCGAGCCAGATGCTTTGTCCGAGATCGTGCAGTTCCTTCAGGGCATTCATGGTTTCACCTCATGGCTTGTCGAGGAGACGCGAGACGCGGTCCGCGACCGCTTCGGGCGTGATCCCGAGCTTCTGATACAGGATGTCCGCCGGGGCGGAAGCGCCGAAGCGGGTCAGGCCGACGACGTCGTCGGCGAACTCATACCAACTATAGGGCGCGGCCGCCTCGACGGCGACCGTCGGCATGTCCGGCGGCAAGACCTTGTTACGCTCCGCCGCGGGCCGGTCGCGGAAGATCTCCACACAGGGCATCGAGACGACGCGCGCGCCGATACCCTTCTTGGCCAGCAGGTCGCGCGCTCCAAGTGCGACTTCCACCTCGGAACCGGTGGCGATGATCGCCGCGGCGTCGCCCGGCGCGACGACCGTGGCGCCCTTGCCGACATCGACGGCGGCGGCATCGAGGGTCGGCAGGCCCTGCCGCGACAGGACCATGACCGTCGGTCCGGCATGGGCGAGAGCCTCCGCCCAGGCCTGCGCGGCTTCGTTGGCGTCGGCGGGGCGGATGACCCGGAGACCCGGGGTCGCCCGCATGCTCGCCAGATGCTCGATCGGCTGGTGGGTCGGTCCGTCCTCGCCAAGGCCGATCGAATCGTGGGTGAAGACGAAGACCACCGGCAGCTGCATCATCGCGGCGAGGCGGATCGGCTCGACCATATAGTCGCGGAACGACAGGAAGGTCGAGCAGAACGGCCGTATGCCGCCATGGGCGGCCATGCCGTTGCAGATCGCGCCCATCGCATGTTCGCGGATGCCGAA